>NZ_JAEQCX010000034.1:12287-66522 GCF_020738035.1 Microcoleus sp. PH2017_28_MFU_U_A | reverse complement strand
GATTATGGTAATTTATTTGCTTTCTATTATGCCATCAACTTAGTCAGACAGACAATTGTCTGAGTATTTATACTGATTGCAAAAGTGGGATGCTCCCAAAAATTATTTCTTGTGGGGTGGGCTTCTAGCCCGCCCATAAAAAGCGTTAGCAGTTTGGCAACGTACCTGCTGACTAAATCTGTTCGAGAGCGTCAAGAGTTGAAAAAGGATGAATCTAGAAGCGATCGCACTTAAGCGCGATCGCGCCCAATCCTATCCGCGTCCATCCGCGTCTATCAGCCTACATCTGCGGCAAAAAAAATAAGGTGAGCCGCAGCCCACCCTACTAAGATTATTTCGCAGTCACCAACTGCGCCGGTAGCCGCTTAAACGCCAACCTTTCATTCTCGATATCGACAAAAATGGTATCGCCGTCAACAAAATCTCCCCGCAAAATACCCTTCGCCATTTGCGTTTCCAATTCGCGCTGGATTCCACGCTTCAATGGGCGCGCACCGTACACCGGATCGTAACCGATTTCGGCTAAGAAGTCGATCGCAGATTCCGACAATTTCAGAGACATTTTGCGATCGGCTAAACGTTTTTCCAACCGCTTGACTTGCAACAGCACAATCTGCCGCAATTGGGCCTTACTCAAACCGTGGAAGATAATCATCTCATCAATCCGGTTCAAGAATTCCGGGCGGAAAGTAGCCCGCATCGCCTCCATCACCCGACTCCGCATTTGTTCCTCATCTCCCGCCACATCTAAAATGTATTGAGAGCCGACATTCGATGTCATAATAATCACAGAATTCTTAAAGTCAACCGTGTGACCTTGAGCATCCGTAACGCGGCCGTCATCCAGAATTTGCAGCATGATATTGAAGACATCCGGGTGCGCTTTCTCGATTTCATCGAATAGAATTACCGAATACGGACGGCGGCGCACAGCCTCAGTTAATTGTCCACCTTCGTCGTAGCCGACGTATCCCGGAGGCGCACCAATTAAGCGCGAAACTGCGTGTTTCTCCATGTATTCCGACATATCAATGCGGACGATCGCCTCTTCGGTGTCAAACAGGTATGATGCTAATGCTTTCGCCAACTCGGTTTTACCAACGCCCGTGGGGCCGAGGAAGATGAAACTCGCCACCGGGCGGTTGGGATCGGACAATCCCGCGCGCGATCGTTGAATTGCATCTGCAACCGCCGTCACCGCTTCATCCTGCCCAATTACCCGCTTGTGCAGTTCATCTTCCAAGTGCAAAAGTTTCTGCATTTCCGATTCAACTAACTTGCTAATCGGAATTCCCGTCCACTTAGAAATAATCTCGGCAATATCAGATTCGGTGACTTCTTCCCGCAGCAGAGTTTTACCTGTAATTTGACTTGCTGTCAGTTTAGCTTCCGCTTCTTCCAGTTTTTTTTGCAACTCGGTTAATTTGCTATATTTCAACTCAGCAGCGCGGTTAAGGTCGTATTTTAACTCAGCTTGTTGAATTTCAATATTAACCTTATCAATCTGTTCTTTAATCTTTTGAATGCTGTCGATGACACTTTTTTCCGATTGCCATTGTGCGTTCAAACCGCTTTGCTGTTCCTTGAGATTTGCTAAGTCTTTTTCCAGTCTTTCTAAACGGTCGATCGATGCAGCATTGCTTTCTTTTTGCAGCGACAGTCTTTCCATTTCTAGCTGCAAAACCTTGCGATCGATTTCGTCTAGTTCTTCCGGCTTGGAAGTAATCTCCATTTTGAGTTTAGCCGCCGCTTCGTCCATTAAATCAATGGCTTTGTCGGGAAGGAAGCGATCGCTAATATATCGAGTTGACAAAGTAGCCGCCGCCACTAACGCATTGTCGGAAATTTTAACGCCGTGATGAACTTCGTATCGTTCCTTCAAACCCCGCAAAATCGAAATAGTATCTTCAACTGTCGGCTGATCGACATAAACTTGTTGAAAACGGCGTTCTAAGGCCGCATCTTTTTCGAGATACTTGCGGTATTCGTCGAGAGTTGTAGCGCCGATACAGCGCAATTCGCCCCTCGCCAACATCGGTTTGAGCAAATTGCCAGCATCCATCGATCCTTGGCTGGCGCCGGCGCCGACAACGGTGTGAATTTCATCTATAAATAGGATGACTTTGCCGTTGCTATCCATAACTTCTTTGAGCACGGCTTTCAAGCGTTCTTCAAATTCTCCCCGGAATTTTGCACCGGCAATTAACGCGCCCATATCTAAGCTAATTAATTGTCTGTCTTTGAGAGATTGCGGCACATCTCCGGTAATAATTCGTTGGGCGAGTCCTTCGGCGATCGCAGTTTTGCCAACTCCCGGTTCCCCAATCAGTACGGGGTTGTTCTTGGTGCGGCGGCTCAAAATTTGAATCGTGCGGCGGATTTCGTCATCTCGTCCGATTACCGGATCGAGTTTGCCTTGACGCGCGGCTTCTGTCAAATCTCGGCCGTATTTTTCCAGCGCTTCATATTTGCCTTCTGGATTTTGGTCTGTCACTTTGTTGTTCCCCCGGACTTGGGCGATGATGTCTTTAAGCTTGGCTTCATCTAGTTTAAATTCTTGCAGTAGATTTTTGCCAAAGCGATCGTCCTTAACGTAACCCAGGATCAAATGCTCGATCGAGATAAATTCATCACCGTACTCTTTGCGATAAGCTTCAGCCCTGTCTAGCAGGGTATCCAGGGAACGGCCGAGATAAACGTTGCCACCGCTTCCAGAGATTTTGGGCTGGCGGCTGATAAACTCATCAGTGCGATCGCGCAATTTTGCTACAGACACTTTCGCCTTGTTAAACAAGCTGCTAGCGAGTCCCGATTCTTGTTCCAGCAACGCCTTCATCAAGTGTTCGCTTTCTAGCTGCTGCTGCTGGGCTGTTTTGACCACTTCTGGAGTGCGGGCTAGGGCTTCCCAGGCTTTTTCTGTAAATTGGTTCGGATTATTTGGTTGCATAAATTTTAATTCCCTGAATTCAAAAACATGACTGCTGTCAAGGCAATGGCTCGATTGCCCGTATAGTTGTCATTGTAGAGAGTTAAGGGCGATCGGGCGATCGGTGTTCCCGTATATTGAGATAGGTATTTCCGCCCTGTGTTTCAGCATAGATTTGTAGTGAGGACTTTAGTCCGCAGGTTTGTAGTGAGGACTTTAATCCGCAGGTTTGTAGTGAGGACTTTAGTCCGCCTAAAATCAGAGGACTCAAGTCCTCAAATATATAAAAACTATTTACATTTCAACGCCGAGACGAAATATAGATGATTCCATTACATCCTGAATTTATCACCAAAAACGGCAAAAAAGAATTTGCCGTGATTCTTTATGAAAAATTTGAAGCACTGCAAGAATTAATTGCTGATATAGAAGATTTGATCGATTTGAGAGCGGCAAAAGAAGAAGATGTAAATCAGCCTTATATGCCTTTAGCCGAAGTGAAGAAAATGTTAGGATTACTCAATAATTAATCCGTGTATCCGTGTCAAAATCAGCTTCGCGCCTGATTCATTACACTTAGGATCGCGAATTAAATAATTTACACAAGCTTGTGGGATGGGCGGGACGCCCGTCTATAAAGAACGGGCGGGACGCCCATCCCACAATAATTAAAATTGTAAGTTATTTAATTCTTATTCCATTTATGCTATAGGGTTCGGGGATCGATTCATCAAGCTATTGATGTCCGCGCCCGATATGGCGGTTTCTGTACTTGCCCATTTTTCCAGTGTATAACAACAACTAATGACTGCTGATTAATTTTGTCAGGTGCGTCGCTCGGAGATTGTTGATCTTTGTAGGGATTGTTGATGGCGACGCACCCTACGGCCGGGTGCATCTGGTTTTTGAAGCCTGAAGAAGCATGACCGCATATAAGTTATTAGTTATAATCCCATATTTTCTGCGGTCATGCTTCGCCCCTACGGATATATTCGCCTTGCGTGAGATGCTCCCCAACTGCCAACTGCCAACTGCCAACTGCCAACTGTCAACTGTTTTCATGCCTGCATCACCACCCGTTCCGGGAGACTGACAATAAAAACTGAACCTTTCCCGTTCTCACTTTCAACGCTAATTTCGCCACCCAAAATTTGACACAAACGCTGGCTAATTGTCAATCCCAAACCCGTCCCGCCGTACTTCTTAGTAGTCGAAGGATCAGCTTGAGTAAAAGGTTTAAATATCTGCTCTAATTGTTCGTCTGTCATCCCAATCCCAGTATCGCTGACTCGAAAAATTAAAAATTGAGAACTGTAGTTTGAACCCGAATTAACAGCATTATTTTTATTTTTATTCCTTTTCTTAGGTTTTGGATTTTCATTTTTAACTTTTTCTATCTCGATAGTAATGACGCCTTTTTCGGTAAATTTGGCAGCATTGCTGAGCAAATTGAGGAGAATTTGCCGGACTTTCGGTTGGTCGGCGTACATCATGCCGAGTTCGCCTTTTGCTTGCAGCCTTAAAGCATTGCCTTTTTTCTCTACTAGCGGTTGAGCCGTAGTCATCACTTCTTCAATCATCGTCGCCACATCGAAGTGTTCCAAATAAAGCGTCACATGACCTGCTTCTATTTTAGAAATATCGAGGATATCGCTGATCATGTCGAGCAAATGTTTGCCTGCGGTTTGAATTTTTTCTAAGTCGGGGAGAAAGTCTTCGGAGCCGGAATCTTGAGCATCTTCTTGCAGCATTTCGCTGTAGTTGATGATGGCGTTTAGGGGGGTGCGGAGTTCGTGGCTCATGTTGGCGAGAAATGCACTTTTCGAGCGGTTGGCAGCTTCGGCTGCTATTTTTGCTTCTTGCAAGTCTTCCGTGTATTCCGCGACTCTTTGGATCAGTTCGTTGATCGAAATTGCCAGCATTCCTACTTCGTCGGAGGTGGTAACGGGTACTTGCAGGTCAAAGTTCGATTCTTCTGACACTCGCTGAGCGATGAAGGTGGCGGCTTGTAGTGGTCGGGCGATCGCCCTGCTGGTGTATATTGCCAGTAAGGTGGCGATAATCGCTGATGCCAACAGAGAACCAAGCAGAATCAGAGTTCCGAGTTGTTCAGCTTTCTCGTAGGTTCTAAATGCCTCGTCTGCTTTGTCTCGAAAAGTGCCAGCCAGTTTGGCTGAATCTTGCGAAAACTGTTCGAGTTTAAAAGCGTTGTTCCCCGTGGCAAAATTATTCAAATTCCGCTGGAATACCTGCCGCTGCTGCGGATTCAAACCAGATAACTTGGCATTCCCCAGCAGTTTCTGGACTTGTTGGAAGTAAGCTTCTACGGTTTTGCTGTGGGCTTTGGCGAACTCTTGAATCTCTTGGTAATCTTTTGTAACATCGGCAGAAGCCGACGGCGATTGGCTTTGCAGTTGTTCTAGCTGTCCGCTCATCTGAGCAACGCGAGTCAAAAAGTCCGATCGTTCGCGATCGAAAATTTGCGGTTGTCCCGTCAGATTCAGCAGTGATTGCTGGTGAATTCTGACTTCCTGGGCGCTATTATTCAGATTGGTGAGGATTTCGGCTTTATCTCGGTCGATCGCGAGTTTTTCTCTCACTTGCTGTTTGTGATATGACTCTACTCCCCGTCCCCCGGCGGCGCCCAAAATGGCAATACCAATGACCAAGGCGTATCCGCACCCGATTTTTTGCCTGATACCCAAGCGGCCCAACAGACTTTTAAAACCTATTTGAGAATTGTTCTGGGATTGATTGTTCGAGGCTAAGGTTGAAGACATGGGCAATATACTCGTCACCCTGAGGGGCATTATCTATTATTCTAATTGATGCCTGCCTGAGGGTAAATAAAGTTCTGGCAAAGGGCCAATTTTCGGCAGTTATGGGGTCTTTGCAGGGTTCCACACCTCGACCTGCTTTACAGTTTGGGGGAGTTATGGTTAAAAAATTATGGCACAAGCAAGAAGGCAGAAGCAAGAAGCAATAAAAGCCAGGGTTTAAGACATTAGGAACGTCCTCACCGTCGGGCGGTTGCTATATATAGCCTTTCTCAGATAGATCTGGCACGCTTATGGTAAAGGGTAATTGAGAAAAAGGTAATTGGTAATGGGGAAAAAGGTAAGCGATAGTTCCTTTCCTATAGGCTGCCTGAGGCTTCTGTCCGGTAAAGACGCTCTCCGTGTGTGCTCTCAGGGCGATCGTATCAGAATTTGGCATAACTCATATTTAGGAGAACCGCTATAAGTAGCGAGTGATAAGTTGCGAGTTATAAATTTGATTGGCGATTCAAGCCTCTACTCTACTCGCAACTCACAACTTATCAACTTATGGGAGCATCTCAGTTTGGAGTTTGTAGTGCTGTCCCCGCTCGCTTGCTGTTAAAACCAAGCGAGCTCTTAAGCTCGCACTACAACAAAAAAAGCTTTTTGCCAAAATGAGATGATCCCCAACTTATCGCTATTCTTCTACTGGCAAAGTCGAAATTGTGCTAATTCAGCAGGAAGTTTTGAAGCATTAGGTACGGTAGCAGAGGCAGGAACGAAGATTCCCATACCAAAACTGCAACCCTCTTCCTTCGTACATTCGCCAGGCTTGGCAGTGATTTGATATTCCCCTTGGGATGGCGGAGTAAAAGAGATTGATACCAGTTCGCCCGTCTTTTGACTCGTACCGATTTCTTGGCCAGTGTTGACATCCTTGAGGGTTAGGTTTAAATCCTGGCAATTTCCGTCGCAAGTGGCTACAAAAACATACTCAATATCTGGATGCAGCGTTGCTCTAAAAGGAGATGAAACTTGTTTGCGAACAGTGCCTATCAATGGCCAAAACACCAATTTTTGACCGTTGCTTGAACGCTGGTCAACTTCTGTTTTCAAGCGACAAGTAACAGTTTTTTGCTCGTTGGTTAGTTCTTGAGCAATAGCATTTCCTACGATTGCAGTACCCAACAGCAGTGCAATCCCGGAGATAGTCAGATGTTTGATATTCATTGATGTCCCCTCAAACTAATTTCTGGGTGATTGCAATAGACCGCTTTTCGTGGCAGTCTATTGATTTATCTGGAGCCTATCACATTTGTTGACTTTTCCCAAAAAAAAGTCGCCTAAAAATGCGATCGAACTGGGTACATCTGGGTTTTGCATTTGTAGTGCTGTCGGGAGCACAGCAAAGCTTTGTAAAGCACGCTCTTCGAGGACAGCACTGTAAAAAAAATGCTTTTTGCGAAAGTGAGATGCTCCCCTCGAACTCATGTCTGACCTTGGATGAATCTGCCGTCATATCGTTTCCGGTTGCATCGGAATGATTTAACCGCAGAGAACACAGAGAACACAGAGGGAGATAAGAGAGATGAATACAGGACGATGAAGGGCGGATTTGATATCAGCTATTGCCCAAATTCCACAGATTGCGGACACTACGAGCAGAACCTCATCCTCGTTGTATTGTACTAAATTAGGATGCTCCGCATCGGTGTCTAGAAACCTGGTTTCTCAAATGTCTGATAAAGCTTCGCAGATACCACATCAACAACATAATTTTGCTGATGTCAATATACACATAGGTTGATTTTTTGCGATCGCCTTTTTCAAAAAATTTGGGTACACCGAAACCTGTATTGCTAAGCTTTTGAAGTTTGATTGAGTACATCATTTACCCTATAATACCAAATCCGGGTTATTTATCCCCGTTATAAGTGGTAGGGTGCGTCGCTATCAGAGATCTCTCAATAGCAACGAGAGTTGTTCGTGGCGACGCACCCTATATTTACTTCCTTAGGATAGCGAATTAAATAATTTACAATTTTAATTATTATTGTGGGATGGGCGTCCCGCCCGTCCAAAAAGGGCGGGCGGGACGCCCATCCCACAAACTTGTGGAAGTTATAAGTGGTAGGGTGCGTCGCTATGAGATCTCTCAATAGCAACGAGAGTTGTTCGTGGCGACGCACCCTACATTTACTTCCTTCTTCCTTCTTCCTTCTTCCTTCTTCCTTCTTCCTTCATTTATCGCTGTGCCGAAAATCCCAAGCTGGCACAAACTTAGAATCTCCCCAAATACCGCGGCGATTTTTCTTGGCTTCGGCTTCCGCTTGTTGCACAACAGTTGCACTCGGACAGTTTTTTAAGTATGGAGTGTAAACCATTGCTAATCCTTCGCGCAGCAAAACTTCTTGAGCAAATGTGCCATTTGGCAAGCGAACTTCGCTAACTTTACGGCCATAGCGGTCAGTATCAGTGACTGTCAAAACGACGCGACCGCCCCCTTCTTTGACGAGTTGCTGCATTCTTTGCTCGGCTAGATTCCCCCACTTAAACTGATTTTTATATGCTGCTTTTTTGCTATTTTTTTCGGCGTTAGTGTGAGCAATTTCTGGTGCATCTACGCAGGCAAAACGCACTTTAATATCTTTGCCGGCGGCATCGCTGGCGACAAGAGTATCGCCGTCGCTGACTCGTTTGACAGCATAATTGTTGGGCGGTAGCTTTTGCGGACAGCCGGAGAGTAGGAAAAGCAGAGCAACTGCGCTCAAGCTGGTGATTGTAGGCGAAAGGGAGATTTTATTTTGTGTCATGGTTTTCTTTTTTTTATTTAGTTTCCATCCAATTTTGCCCCGCGTGGATATCAACTATCAGGGGTACGCTAAGCGGCAGAGCACTTTCCATCGCCGTTCTAATTTTGGGCTGCAATTCTTCCCATTCATCGGGAGGTACTTCAAATATTAATTCATCGTGAACTTGCAGCAGCAGCCGCGCCTGATAGTTTTGCAAAATTTTGTCTACCTCAATCATGGCAAGTTTAATGATATCAGCACTTGAGCCTTGAATGGGAGCGTTTGCTGCGGCGCGCAAAGATTGGGCGTCATCTCTGCTTAAGCGCGCCAGTTGTTCGGAGTGAATGTCTTCGGGATTGCTGCCTTTTAAGCGCTGGAGGCTGCCATTTTTGTCGAAGTTGAGATAGCGGCGGCGGCCGAGTATTGTGGTAACGTAGCCTAGGGCGATCGCCTCTTTTTTTACTTTTTCCAAGAATTCAAAGACTTTACTGTAACGCTGGTTGAATCGTTCAATAAACTTTTTACCGTCTGCTGAAGATTTGCCCATCGAACGACCAAACTTGATCGCCCCCATACCATAAATTACCCCAAAATTAATCGTTTTCCCAAACCGCCGTTCATCCGGCGTGACATCCTCCTTTTCAAACAGCAGTTGAGCCGTCAGAGTATGCACATCTCGGTTATTGTTGTAAGCTTCGATTAACACAGGTTCTTGACTCAAATGAGCCAAAATTCGCAGTTCAATTTGAGAATAGTCAGCCGACACCATCAGCCAACCAGACTCAGGTAAGAAAGCCTTGCGAATTTGCCGCGAAAACTCGGTGCGGATCGGAATATTTTGTAAATTGGGATTGGAAGAAGAAAGTCGGCCCGTACCCGTTGCAGCTTGGTTGAAATCTGTATGCACTCGCCCGGTATCTGCACGCACCAACTGCGGCAAAGCATCGACGTAAGTTGATTTTAATTTGGATAATGTTCGGTGTTCTAATAAATCGTCTACAATCGGGTGGTCTCCTTGCAATTTATCCAAAACAGCGGCGTCTGTAGAGTATCCCGTTTTGGTTTTGCGAGACTTTTTCTGAAACTGTTCGGGGATTTTTTCTAACAAGATTTCGCTGAGTTGTTTCGGTGAACCTAAATTAAACTTTCTTCCCGCAGCCTCATAGGTATTTTCTTCGAGTTTGGCTAATTTTATTTCTAGCTCTTGGGATAAGGTATTGAGATAAGCTGAATCAATGCGAATTCCGCAGTATTCCATTTCAGCTAAAACAGGTTCGAGGGGCTGTTCTACTTCCAGCAGCAATCGATGCAGAGAATTTTCAGATGGCGCATTTTTATCCGCTTTATCCAATTCGGCTCTAAGTTTACCTACTAATTGAAATGTAGTGTGAACATCCATGCCGCAGTAGCCAGCTACTTTCGGAATGCTGATGTCAGCAATTGTTTTGCCTTTAGGTACTAATTGATTGTAACTTTTGGGATTATGGCGTAAGTATTCCCTTAATGGTTCGCTGACACTGTGATTTTCTTCTGAATCGACTAAGTATTTCTTTGACAATTCGCTGAGACTGTGGCTGGTTTCTGGGTTGAGTACGTAACTGGCTAGCATGGTGTCGAAGACGACGGCGGCGAGTTTGATTCCTTGACAGCGCAATATTAGGCGATCGAATTTAGCATTTTGCAGCGCCTTGGGATAATTCTCGCTTTCCAAAATCGGACGCAAAGCATTTAAAACCGTGGCTTTGTCCAAGTTTGTGCCGGTTTTGTGTCCCGTGGGAATGTAAGCTAAATCTTGTTCTCCGGTTCCCCAACAGCAGCCAATTCCGACTAATTCGGCATCTCGCGGTTCTAAGGCGGTGGTTTCGGTATCCCACGCCACGGGCGAGGCTTTATCGGTGTGGGTTTGTAGGAGTTGGACTAATTCGTTTAACTGTTCGGTTGTTTGAATGATTCGCGGTTTAATTGGTAGTTGGTTTGCTTGTTGAGCGGCTAGGGTTTCTTTAAGACTGTAGAAAGCTAATGCTTCATCTTCAGATGAATTGATTGTGGGGTGGGCATCTTGCCCGCCCGAAGCAACAGGCAAGATGCCTGTTCCACTGTCTGAGGAATTGATTGTGGGGTGGGCATCTTGCCCGCCCGAAGCAACAGGCAAGATGCCTGTTCCACTGTCTGAGGAATTGATTGTGGGTTGGGCATCTTGCCCGCCCAAAGAAACAGGCAAGATGCCTGTTCCACTGTCCGCCAATGGCTCTTCTGTGCCGCCAAAACGCTTTTGAATTTGTTTGACTTTGGTTAAAAATGTTTTAAATTCTAACTTTTCCAGCATCGGAATCAATGCTGCTTCGTCAAAACCTTTAAGCTGACAATCTTCTAAGTTGATTTCTAAGGGAACTTCTTGAATAATTGTCGCCATGCGCTGAGAATGATAGGCAGCTTCTTTCCCTTCTTCCAACTTTTTCTTAGTTGCGCCTTTAATCTCGTCGATCGCAGCATAGATGCCGTCGAGGGAATTGTAAGCTTCCAACAATTGCAGGGCGGTTTTGTCGCCGATGCCTTTGACTCCGGGAATGTTGTCGGATTTGTCGCCGCAGAGGGCTTTGTAATCTATTACTTGTGCTGGTATAATTCCGAGTTTTTCTTTGACTGCTTCCGGGCCGTATTCTTGGGATTTGCCTTTGCCCGATCGCCTGAGTTCATCCGTGCTCAAGTACAATACGCTGATGTGTTTCTCGGTTTCTACTAATTGAAACAAATCTCGATCGCCCGTCAGGATTTTCACCGCATAACCCGCGGCGCTGGCTTTGTTCGCCAAAGTTCCCAAAACATCGTCGGCTTCGTAGCCCGGAGCGGTGACTGCTGGTAAATTGAGATAGCCCAGGAGTTCTTGCAGGTTTTTGAGATCGGGGATAAAATCTTCGGGGGTTTCGGCACGACCGGCTTTGTAGGTTTCGTCTGCTTCGTGGCGAAAAGTGGGCGTGGCGAGGTCAAAGGCGATCGCCATGTACTGGGGATCGTGGGCGGCCATGACTTCCAGCAGCGACTTGAGAAAGCCAAAACAGACGCTGGTGGGAATGCCTGTGGTAGTTCGCAAGCCTCCGTCTCGACTTTTGGCAAAGGCGAAGTAGGAACGAAAGGCCAGGGAGTGGCCGTCAACTAGGATGAAGGTGGGAGGTTGATTTTCCGACACTGACACAGATGGCGATCGCCCGAAACTATTTTTCCATTCTACCCAGTTGTCATACCTTTTTTAAAACCGAACGCAACGTTAAAAAAGCTCGAAACCCTTATATCATAACTACTTTCCAAATCTAAAATCTCAAATCCAAAATCTCAAATCTCAAATCGCTCGATCGGCTTAATGTGCAGCTTGGCTGAGAATGGTAGAAGATAGTGAACGAATCTGGCGGTCAACTGGGTACAGTTAGACCGCAGGCTTCTTTTTCCTTTTTTTCAAAGGCTTTTTATAGTGAGGTAGTTCCACCCCCACTTGACTAATATAGTATCAGAGTATTTCCTCTTCATCAAGGGGTGTACAAGAATAATTGTCGGCTTCCGTTCCTCCATCCGACGAGCCTTTCATCAAGCGCGGTAATTCATTCGGGGGTACTTCGCGCAGCAATTGAGATTCATCCCCCTCTGAATATACCCTTAGACTTCCCGGCTGGTAGTTAAGTACGATCGCAAATTTACCAGAAAGAATTAATTGAAAGTCTCTCGCTTTGAGGGAGAAATTAAAATCAGACTATTCATTACTCCAATCCTCGGAGTTAAGCGGTTGAGGTAGCTCTCAAACTGTCAACTGTCAACTGTCAACTGTCAACTGTTGAACAACACCAGCCGATCGAAGCTTATGGGTGACATTAATCGATGCTACGAAATCCTCGAAATAGAGCCTGGAACTTCCCCAGAAGAAATTAAGCGCGCTTACAGGGATTTAGCCTTTGTGTGGCATCCCGATCGGTTTGCACACAACGATCGCCTGCAACAAAAAGCCCAACAAAGATTAACAGAAATCAATCAAGCTTACGACGAGTTGGTGTTATTTCTCAGTCAGCCTCCACCTCCGGCGATCGACAAACCATCTCAGCAGCCACCGCAACCATCACCACCAGAAAAGCCGCCCGAAAAGCCGCTGAGAAGGCGATCGGCAAAATCAGCCCGCAAGCCCGGTTCCCAGCGCACTCAAAGCCGGCAAAAAAAAGCCGCATCCCACAAAATTTCCACTCCAAACAACCCGAAAAACAAGAAACGATTTACAACTCAAAATCGCCAAACGTGGGGGGGGAAAAAGCCATCGGGGCCCACCGTGGCGAGGGAAGCGCGGCCATCTCAAAAATATGCCTACCTTACCCCGAACCGGAAAAAAGAATTTCCGACTCCATACTCACAACCGCGGCTATCTCAAAAATATTCCATCTTCCCTTGGGGGCCGTTGGCGATCGCAGTTGGGAGTTACGCTGTGACAGGCTACATTTTGACGAAATTTGACGCCCCAATGTGGATGTTGACTTTAATCTGGGGTGCGGATTGGTTGTGGGCCGCGATTTTGCTGGCGGAGGGTTCGGCAACGCCTAGAGTGTGGCTGGCGGCGTTAGTTTTGGCTGGGACGGTGGGGGGGTCGATCGCCGGTTTTCAGGCGGGAGGAATCGCAACAGGGGCTGCTTGGGCGCTAGTTGGGGCTGGTTTGGGGGCGATCGCCAGTTCAGAGGCCCAGTCCCGGGCCGTGGCTGTAGTTTTGGCAGCAGCGGGAGTGCTGACAGTGGTGGGATTGATGGCTGGAACGGGTTCCGGTAATTGGCTGAAGGTGTTAGTGGAGGCGGTTTGTTGGGGGATTGTGGGCTTGATGTGCGGGCTGGCGGCGGAACTAGGCGTACATTCTGGTGGCCCCGTCGGGCTTGGAGGTGCGATCGGGCTCTTGATTGGTGCGTGGGCGGGGGCTTTGGCTGGGCCGGGTTCGGGGGATTTCGCCCAAGCCTTGGCTATCGCGGGCTCTAAGGCTGTTTATGGGGCTTGGGCTGCGATCGGGATTATTGCGGGAGTTGTGGCGCGGATGGTAGCTGGGGAAAGGTCGATCGGCAATGGCGGGCTTTACACATTTATCCTGTTAGTGGCTACTTCTGGTTTCGGGTTGTGGCTGGGAAATTGGCTGGTTGGGCGAATCTTTTAAATTAGTAAGTTGTCAGTTGGTAGGGGCCCGGCCTTGAGTGCCCGCCCTCTTAGTCATTAGTCATTAGTCATTGCGGAAAATTACCAGAAAGAATTGGTTAAAAGCCCCAACCCCGATCGGGAGAAATTAAAATTATACCAATTAAAAAAAAGCAACAGTATTCTTGTCCCCCCCTTTACAAGGGGGGGCTAGGGGGGGTCAAGCGTATTGCACAATTTTATAAAAATGGTATTAGACTATTCATTACTCCAATCCTCGGACTTAAAGGTAAAGATCGCTATCAAACAGTCAACTGTCAACTGTCAACTGTCAACTGTCAACTGTTGAACAATCCCCCATGCCCCATGCCCAATTCCCAATGCCTAAAAATTCCAGCACTTATCGCTTTTGAGCAGCACTTCAAACTCAGCCTTTGGCAAAGCCTGACTGAAAAAATGACCTTGAATTTCGTCGCAATCGTGTGCACACAAAAAAGAAAGTTCCCGCTGATTTTCTACCCCCTCAGCAATCACAGTCATATTCATGGAGTGCGCCATTTGAATAATCGCTATTGTAATCGCAGCATTTTGGCGATCGTCAGCAATATCGCGAATAAAACTCTTATCAATTTTGAGCGCATCAAACGGCAAGCGTTTCGGATAACTCAAAGAAGAATATCCCGTGCCAAAATCATCAATTGCTATCCTAATCCCCATATCTCTCCACACAGTAAAAGCTTGAGCTGCTGCCGCTTCATCTTGCAAAACTAAACCTTCCGTCAATTCTAATTCCAGACATTTAGGATCTAGATGAGTTTCTCTTAATATCTGGCTGACTCTCTCGGTCAAATTTTTGCGATCGAACTGGCGGGCTGATACGTTGACTGCTACCCGCAGCGGAGGCAAACCCTCTGTTTGCCAAGCTTTAGTTTGCCTGCAAGCCGTCTCTAACACCCATTCGCCCAGCGGTGCAATCAAGCCCATCTCTTCAGCCATGGGAATAAATTCCGCAGGGGAAACTCTGCCCCTTTTTGGATGGTTCCAGCGCACCAAAGCTTCAGCACCAATAATTTTTCCGGTTTTAATTTCTATTTGTGGCTCATAGTAAACTTCAAATTCCGAGCGTTTTAAAGCATTACGCAGGCAAGTCTCTTGAGTAAATTTATTGATATAATTATTCGCAACTTTTGCCGTATAAAACTGATACTTGTTGCCACCTTTTTCCTGAGAATTGTACATAGCTGTATAAGCATTTTTTAGCAGTTCTTCTCCATCGTTGCCGTCGCCAGGAGACAAAGAAATGCCCATACTTGCCGTGACATAGAGTTCCGAGCCTTTGACAATCATAGCTTGGGCTACAATATCTAAAATGTTTCGAGCAATCTTGGCAGCATCCTGTTTTTCGGCAACTGGTTCGAGAACAATTGCAAATTCGGCAGATTCCAAACGAGCCACAATATTAATCTTCTCCGTGCAGTTGCTCAACCGCTCAGCAACTTTGCAAAGTACGTAGTCGCCGATATCGTGCCCCAAGGTACTGTTAATCCGGTTAATTCTATCTAAACTAAGAATGACAACGGGAATCATTTCGGGCAATTCTTTTTGCTTGTCTAATAGCAGATTTAGCTGCTCTCGTAACAGCGAACGATTTGGCAAGTTTGTCAAGCAGTCATGCTGATGTCGGTGGAGAGCTATTTGAATAGTTGTGTGCAAGTTTTTTTCTTCAAATGGTTTCACAATATAGCCGAAAGGTTTCGTTGCATTGACGCGCCGTAAAGTGTTTTCGTCCGCATAAGCTGTCAAATAAACTACCGGAATCTGAAAGCGCGATCGAATTTCTTCTGCTGCTGTAATTCCGTCGATTTCTCCTTGGAGGTTAACATCCATCAAAACTAAATCTGGTCTGAATTCGGCTGCGGATTCAATCGCTTCTTCTCCGGAATACACAATACCTGTTATGCTATACCCTCTAGATATTAAACTGTCGGAAATGTCTTCCGCAATGATGCTTTCGTCCTCAACTATCAGAATTTTTTTATTTGACATTAAGTTGTCTCCTTAAAGTGCTATTTTGCTTGGAAAATGTTATTTTAAAATTCGTGCCAGCCGTTTCTAACAGTTCTATTTTACCCCGAATTTGCTTGACCAAAGACCCGACCAGTCGCAAACCCAATGTTCGGGCATTTCGATAATCTAAGTCTGGAGGGAAACCAATTCCACTGTCGCTCACAGCTAGCACGCAAACCCGGTTATTATCTAAAGTAAAATCTATTTTTATTTTACCTTGAGTTTGTCCTGTAAAAGCATACTTGAGCGAGTTTGTCACAAGCTCGTTGATAATTAACCCGCAAGGAACTGCCGTATCAATATTCATAGAACACGGCGCAATATTTGTTTGCAACTTCACGCCTTCTGTATCAATTTCATAAGCTTGGAATAAATTGTGGGCAAGATTTTGGATGTATTCAGCAAAATCAATGTTTGACAAGTCTTTGGATTGATACAATTGTTCGTGCACCATGGCCATCGATCTGACTCGGTTTTGACTTTCTTTTAACATTTCACTAACGCGACTGTCTTGGATGTAGCGGGACTGAAGTTTGAGCAAACTCGAAATAACTTGAAGGTTGTTTTTGACGCGATGGTGAATTTCCTTGAGGAGGACTTCTTTTTCTGCGAGGGATGCTTTGATGCGATCTTCGTCGCGCTTGCGATCTGTAATGTCCCGCACTACTGCTTGAATTATTTTTCTACCGTTAATTTCCATTGCATTTAACAGCACTTCTGCGGGAAATTCTGAATCGTCTAGCCGTTTGTGCACCCAGTCAAAGCGACAGCTACCTGTTTGCATTGCTGCGGATATTTTTTGTGTTGCTAGACTGCACGAGTCTTGTCCGTTAGGCTGAAATTCCGGGGAGAATTCGCTAGGTTTCTTGCCGTAAAACTGTTCTTGATTGCTGCAACCAAAAATTGCTAGGGTGGCGAGGTTGCAGTCAAAAAAATTGTCTTCTTCGATCAGCATTACTGCGTCGCTGGTGGCTTCGTAAAGGCTCCGAAATTTGCATTCAGACTCTTGCAAAGAAACGATTAATTGGCTTTTTTGAGCTTCGGCGCGCTTGCGCTCGGTAATGTCTATTCCTACGGAAACTGCTGCGGTTCCTTGATGATATTTTTGAGCTACTATTAAATAATTGCAGGCTAAGCCGTTAATTTCTATATCTATTTCTTGGGAGGTTTGCTGACATGAACTGTGAAAAAAGTTTCGGATCAGTTGTCCAAAAGTTGAGCCTTTGTCGAGAAAGTTGATTTCTTCCCCGACAAAACTTTCAGGAGACCGTTTGAACGAGGTTGCTAAGTGCTGGTTGACTCCAATATACCGCAAATCTGAACTGACCCAAGAAATCAGTCCGGGCACGGCATCCAAGACGGCGCGAAGTTGGTCTGTAGCTTCTTGGAGTGCTTCTTCGGAGCGCTTGCGATCGCTAATATCTGTCGCCGTTCCGCACAGGCCTAAAATAGCGCCGTTTTCAGCTTGGTTGACGATGCTGTTGACGCGCAGGTGGACGGCGGTACCGTCTTTGCGGATGTGTACTATTTCGTAAGGCAAATTAGGGGTTTGTGGCTGAAGGCTGGTTCTTGCTAAGAGTTGGGCAAATATTTCTATTTGTCTGGCTTTTTCTTCTTTAATCAAAAAATCTGCAAAGCGACGACCGATCATTTCTAGGGGTTCGTAACCGTAGATCCTTTTGGCGGCGGAATTGACAAAAGTCAAGATGCCTTGAATGTCGATCGACCAAATCAACTCTTGGGAGGTTTCTACGAGGTTGCGGTACTTTTTTTCGCTTTCGGCTAGTGCTGCATTCGAGACTGCCGTTTGCAGAGTAAGTTTGTCTTCTAATTCTTGATTTGAAAGAGAGAGAGTTGTCATGGCTCGCTCGCGCTCGGTAATATCAGTAGAAACACCGACAGCCCCGACAACTTCGCCGTTTGCGTCTTGCAGCGGTGCCGATCGAATTTCGTGAATAAAATCCCCCTGTTGGGCATTCCAAGTGCGATCGTTTCCTGCTAGTACCTGGGCAATATTTTCTAAGATATCTGGCTGGCTGTAAACTGCAAAAATCGACTGCCCGAGGGTCTCAGCCGGTTCGAGCCCCAAATTTTCCAATCCTTTGCCTGCTGCAAGGGTTAACCTGCCGTCTTTGTCGGTTGCCCACAGGAAAACTGGAGCACAACTGACAGCGGCGTGCAGGGTTTGGTTGTCTTGTTTCAGGCGATCGATTTCTGCCTGAAGCCGATCGCGCGTGTTGCCTAATTCTACCGTTAGTCGATCGGCTTTTTCCTGCCAACTGGCAGTAGTACCGCAGATTTCTGTGGCATTGCTGGAAGCATAGATGGATTGGTTGCAGTGTGACATGGTTACTCAGGGAAGCACTGTTATATTTAACCCCTGCCTATCTTTTAAGCATAAACTTTTTCAATCAAATATTACAGTTCGTTGCGATACTCATCTGAGGAAGATTCGATAATTTCAAGCTAGTGTCAAGGATTCATAAATCGTGGCTTGCCCGGTTGTGTGGCGACTATTCAGAAATTGACAACAAGCTGAATAATGGTTGCGAATCGATACTTTTACCCTAAGTATGTGTAGTAGTGCAAAAAGAAGTTTCGCAATCCTCGGCTTGCACAAGACCTAGAATTATAAAGTTATTATATTTGCTTGCGTATATTTACGCACCTAGGAATCGGAAATCGCGAATTTTGAAATATAACCACCGGGCCCGACGGTTAGGAAGTTCTCGCATTGCACTTGCCCCATGCCGTCGATTGTCGATTGCCCCTTCCCTCTTCGTCATTTCCTCTTGCTTTTTCCAAGGGCCACATCTGTGTTTTGCTTTTACACGGTGTTTTGGTGTGCGGGACACTCGCTATATGTATATCAGCTTTGGTGTGCCGGGACGCTCTGGGAAGAGTAACAAACGGTTTTTACTGTTCCCAGAGATGTTATATCGTTTCCGGTTGCATCGGAATTATTTAACCGCAGAGAACACAGAGAACACAGAGGGAGATAAGAAAGATGAATACAGGACGATGAAGGGCGGATTTGATATTGCCCTTCCTTCTGACTTCTGCGTTATTTCTTATTCCTTCTGCGTTCAATTAATTCCCCAAGATTTGATAGTTTTGTCTAAACTGCCGCTGATAATAGTTTCGCCATCGCTGCTAAAAGTAAGACAATTGACAGAGCTTTGATGTCCGGTGAGAGTGTGAATGTGTTCGCCGGTGCGGGCATTCCATAATTTGAGATTGCCGTCGGCGCTAGCACTGACAACTGTGCGCCCATCGGGACTAAAGACGATCGCATTTATCGAGTTAAAATGCCCGGCCAAAGTTATTGGACTATCCGGATGCGATAGCTGGCGCAGTTGAATGTTTCTGTCCCAGCCGCCAGCAGCCAAAGTCTGCCCGTCTCGACTGAAAGCTAGACAATTGGCATAACCTTTAATTGTTTGGGAGCATTCTCGGCTGCCGAGGTTCCAGAGTTTAATGGTACCATCAGAACTGCTGCTAGCGAGAGTTTGTGCGATCGGGCTAAAAGCCAAACTCGCAATTCCTCCTTTATGAGCTCCCCAAGTTAAATGACTGCCAAAAGTACAAATTAACTTTCCGCTCTCTAAATCCCAAATTTTGATTGTAGTATCTGCCGAACCCGTGGCGATAACTCGACTGTCGGGACTGATGACAATTGCCGTAATTTCTCCTTCGTGTCCGAGGGAAGTATGCAGCAATTCTCCTCCCTGCCAAATTTCGATCGCGCGGTGTTTCGGAAGATTTCTGCTCCTGACAAAAACTTCGGTTTCTTGGCAAAGAACAAAAGTTTCTTGAGCGCGGGGATACTTGTCTACAGTATAGAGTATTTCTCCTGTCTCTAAATCGCAAATTCTAATTATTTTGCTGTGCAAACTCGCCGTGCGAGATCCTCCGGGACTAATCGCTACATTTGTCCCAGTTTTCACAGTGCGGATGCAGTCAAACAACTGGTAAGGCACGAATTCTGTTAAAGCTTGGCGGACAAAAGGTTCTGTCCTTTGTCGCAAAACTGAATAAGCAACTCGCTGCACTTCTGGTGCGGGATCTAGCAGGGCTGCAATTGCTAAATTCAAACCGGCGTCTCCGTATTTAGGAGCATCTTTAACGGCGGCCATGCGTGGCTCGACACTAGGACTGTGCAAGCGCTGCTTGACTCCGGCGATGCCTCCCAAAACGGCGGCGGCGATCGGGATTTGACTTTGACCGCCGAGGACGGCATCATATTCTCTGGGTTGGTTAGAATTGTCGGAAATCATACTATTTTAGATTTTAGATTGTAGATTTTAGATTGGGAAATTGGGGAATTGGTAATTAACTGGCGAGACACGAAAGTTGACAATCGGTAGAGCGATTTAAAACTTAAATTTTGGCAAGGGCATGACGCTGGGTACCAAGCTGCCAGAAACCGGGTTTAATTGCAGGCGCAAAAAAAGCAAAACCCGCAATATTTCGTAAATATCGGGTTAAATAGCGTAAGTCCTAACTTATTGACTGTTGCTATTTATGTTATTATAATCAAATCAGCGTTTCACACAAAAATCCGAAAGTGATATGTCACACTTCACAACGATCAAGGTTCAGATCAAAAACGGCGAACTGCTGCATCAAGTGTTGGAAGAGTTGGGTTATCAAGTAGAGTGCAATGTGCAGGTGCGGGGTTATCATGGCGAGAAAACTAATGCCGAGTACGTGATTCGGCAGTCCAACGGTTACGATTTGGGTTTTCGGCGCAGCGGAGAGGATTATGAATTGGTGGCGGATTTTTGGGGCGCTCGCATTAACCAGCAGGATTTTGTTAATTCAATCAGTCAGAAATACGCGCGCAAAAGTTTGATGGCGGCGGTGGAGTCTGAGGGTTTTAATGTGGAAGAAGAGGAAACTTTGGCGGATGGAACGGTGAGGGTTGTTGTGGGTAGATGGGTTTAAGAATCGCTCTTTCTGAACTCGTTTTTATATACTCAGGACTTACGCAGAATCGGATTCAAAATCAGATTTCTTCGTAAGTCTTAGTACCAAGAATAGAATTACCATGAAATGCGATCGCCCTGAACAACAAATTCAAAAGAGTTGGGAAGCTAATGCTGACGCATGGACGCGGGCGATCGAGCAAAATTCGATCGAAAGTCGCCGCGCAGCAACGGATGAGGCTATTCTACAAGCTGTGCTGCGCTACGGGCATCGGCGAGTGCTGGATGTCGGATGCGGTGAAGGTTGGCTGGGGCGCGCCTTAGCAAAGCACGGTGTAGAGGTGGTTGGAGTTGATGCTTCCCGTGGTTTGATCGATCGCGCTCGTGAGAAAAGCAGCGGTTGTTTTCGGGCGATCGGCTACGATGAGATTATTGCCAATCCAGGGATACTCGGTCAATCCTACGATGGGATTGTCTGCAATTTTTCGCTACTCGGCGAGGAAATTGGAGATTTATTGCGATCGTTACGCCAAGCCACAGTCTCAGACGGACATTTGTTAATCCAGACAGTTCATCCATTCACAGCGTGTCAGCCACAGCCCTATGTTGACGGATGGAAAATCGAGACTTTCGACAATTTCGGCGGAGCTTTTCGAGAGCCGATGCCCTGGTATTTCCGCACAGTTAGTTCCTGGTTTCAACAAGTATCGAAATCCGGCTGGAGAGTGTGCGAATTCCAGGAACCGATACATCCACAGACGAAGATTCCTCTTTCCATGCTACTAATTTGTCAGTCACCAGACGATTGAAATCACTTCTACAGGAACAACCGATCGCCAGTCGATCGATGCTGTACGAGTTAAGATAGATGCTGCGGTTGCCGTCTCCGAAAATACTCCACCGATTGATGGCGAAACTTTTATTGCAGGGATTTTTGCGATCGTTTCCGGCAAGCGCGCGAGACTCAACAAGGCTATACTAATTGAAATGCTTGTATTATAGTTGCATTCAATTGCTGCATTTGCTGACTTCCTAACTCGCCCAATCGTCTCACGATTAATCTCTGTTCAAGGCTGACAATCCGAGTCACTCTAACTTTAGAAGATACTCTTAATCCTGTGCTAGCAAATTCTGGATCTAAAGCATTTAAAGCAAATTCATCTAAACTTAGGCTAGTGACATTTTGTGAAGAAATGAAGCAGATAGTAATTTCATCTATGGTTGAACTTGCCCACAGCACTAAAGCCGGACGTAATTTTTTCTGACTCAAATCTGTAAAGGGAAATTCAGCTAAAACAATATCTCCTTTTTTTAGCTTCACTAAATTGGCTCTCCATCTTCAAGGGTATAAATATCAGGTTCATCATCCAGAAATTGAAATGCTCCACCGCTTTGGGCTAACTGGGTTATTTCCAAAGTAGAAGGATAGGCGATGTTACTAAATAGTTTGGCTTTGATTAGCAATTGCTCCTCTTCAGAGAGTGTCTGAATGATTTGTACTAAGGATTCAATGAGTTTTGTGTTCATAGGTGAAAATATCTGGGGATACTTTATTTTACTTCAACAAGGCAACCTTCGATTGCTTCACAAAGGTTTTGCAGCAGTTCCTCGAAGGTTTCTCCCTCAGTTGCACAGCCAGGAATAGCAGGAACTTCTGCCCAGAATCCGCCTTCTTCTGCTTCGTGGATGATAATTTTGATTTTCAATTGATTCTCCTAATTTATTCTCAAAACTTATCTCTTCATTACTGTACCAAACTTTACTCGTAAGGATTCAGGTCACTGAACTCCTTGCTGGGCAAAGACTTTAGATCTGGAGCTTGATGCTAAATCAATCTCTATTCTCAAGCTTAGGACAAAAAATGACAGTTTTTCGTCCTAAGCTTGACAATCAACCACGAAAGACAAAAACCCTTATTTCCCCCTAAAACCCTTGCCAGACAAGCGTTAGAGCCGCAAGTTTTTAGACCTGAATCCTTACCTTTACTCCTCCAAGTCCACCTGCTTAACCTGCTCTAAAGGTAGATCTAGCGCTTCGGCAATTTGCTCATCGCTTAAGCCAAACTGCCGTAATTTATCAATTGTTTCAATCTTAGTTTGATTTTTGCTTTCATCCTGCGAGTCGGGAGTTTCCGGCTGACTTTCATCTGGCGTAGGAGTTGTTTGTTCGGAACCCATGTTTACACAGCCGATTATATTATTATTGCTATTAAAGCTTCGAGCACCCAAAGAAATATTTAGAGCACCTTGCCGTTCTACGACTGATTTAAGATTTTTTTTATCAACTTCTTCATCAAAGACATCAGATAACATTTGCAAAAGCTCGTAACCTACATCCTTAGCATGACCCGCTGAACAACCACAATTTTCTGCAATGTCATCATACTTTTGACGCTTCAGCGTTCCTTCAATAATTCCGCGCTGCAAGTCATTTAAATGTTTGCCTGTCTTGGCGTAGACAGCATCATCTATAAATTGAAGTATTTCTTGGAGGCGCATCATCCGGGATGTGGGAGGACATTGGTTATTATAGCCGATTTTATCCGTATTTTTCCGTCTTTTTCCGATTTAAAGCTTTACAGAATCTTTACAATAGTTCCGTCTTTTTCCGCTTTTTTCCGCTTTTAAATTTTGAGCGATGGGTTTAGAGTTATTTTATGATGTCTAAATTGAATAAATTACGACTATCTGTTTAAGCGTGTTAAATTTCACGTTCAATGATTTTGCATCTATTTAATATTCCCTAAAGCCTGAAATATTACATGACAATCATAGAAATCCAAGTATGAGAAAAAATCAAATATTATTAGCAATATGTACTATTTCATTGTTATTAATTACTTCTATTCAATCTTTTGCTCAGACATCTCATAAGATATCCGTTCCAGAAGATATTAAACCAAGTTCTGGTACTTATATGACACAACAAGCGCCCATCTTATCACTTACTCCATCACAGAATGTTTTAACACTCAATGATAGCAGTGCTGTGCAGCAAACAAAAAAAGAAACTGATTGGAGTGCCACAATCGCAACAGTAGTTTCTATGCTTGGTCTTGTTATATCTCTTGTTGTGGCTTATACATCGAATCTCAGACCAGCAAATATTCAGTTATGCTTTGGTAGACATCTCATATTTTTTCCTATTTTTATAGACATTCCAACTAATACTCAAACAATTAGAGGAGTAGGGTTCAATCTGCCGCTAACTTTCTACAATTGGAGTCCAAAGGGCGGAACTATTCAGCGGATTCGCTTAGTTATTGGGAGACAGAATCATACTGAAAAATTTTATGACATGACGTGGACTACATTTGTCAAAATTACAGAGGTCGGGAATTTTGTCAATGATAATTTAGCTCAACCAATTGCTGTAAAAGGCATTTCTTCCATAAATAAAGTAATTAGATTTGATTGGATTTCTGAAGGAAATAATTCTTTTGAGGTGCAAACTGGTAATTATGAGCTAAGGATTTATGGATGGACTAAAAACACAAAAAAGCCCAGCTTACAGTATAAAGCATCCTTGAGAATCGAAGATGAGCATTGTCAAACATTTAATAACTATGTAGCAGCTAATATAAGCCGACCTATTTGGCTATCATTGGATGAAAATGAACAGCCAAATCAGCTTCTATTAAGAAGTGGTATAGAGAGATTCTATGAATAGTAGATCTCTTTTTTATTAAGGAGTAGTTTAAATTATGACTGACAATAATAATTCAATTCGTAATGTCGGTGGAAGTGTTTACGGTGGAATGGTTATGGGAAATGTCTATCACCAGCATAGGGCTCTGGGTGAGAATGCCAGATCCGACAAGAACACTTTTGTGCAACGATCAGAACAGAAACATACTCTAGCAGAAGCTGCTGCTCAGATTCAACAACTTGTCAAGCAGTTGGAACAAACTAATCCAACCGCTACAGAGCCTGAAAAAATTGCTTACGTTAACGATGAAACTACCCCCAGTTTCAAGCGTCTTGCGGTTGGTGCATTGCAGGCTGGTGGTGAAGCTGCGATCGAAGAGTTTTTAGACAATCCTTATGTCAATGTCGGGAAGGCGATCGTTAAAGGTTGGATGAAACCAGAATAGATTGTGGTGTGCGAAGTGCGATCGCCCTTACTCAAAAAAACAAAGGGCGATCGCCTTTATTATTCGTCGCTCATCACCCTCGAATCACGTTGACGACAAACCTTTTCCTACAATCTCTCGGATTTCTGTAACAAATTCTGCTGGAGTTTGAATCATTAACCCGCTTTGTGCAGCAACTTCGGACGTAAAATCTTTGGTATTTAAGCTCAACAGGCGATCGACATTTGCCAGAACAGCCGCTGCTAAAATCGGGGTATCTTTAGCTTCAATAATAGCCGCCCACCGCGATGATTCTTCGAGGGATGGATCAGGTTGAATTTCGGGGTTGATAGTAGCTAGCAACTCTGTAAAAATTGGCAGAGATGCAGGTATTTTTTTGCGTATATTCCGATCGCATTCCTTCAAAACTTGGTCAGATATAACCAACTTTAAAAGACCTATTTCAGCCATTGTCAGCACAGCACGACTAGCTCCCGTTCGCGATCCGCATCCGGCAATTAACACGCTGGAGTCTGCAAATATCCTACGCATCAAGACTGTTTCTCCTGCCAAATCGCCTCTCTCTCCGCTTCTAAACCCGCCAATAAATCAGTCAAACCCACATTTTCATTTTCCATAATCGTTGCAATCCGATCGATTAGTTGGGGAACTTGAGGTTGTTTGGGAGCAAGCACAATCAAATTACCTATTTGGAGTAGCACCAGCATATCTCCCCGATCGACCTTGAGAGCATCTTGTAATAACTGGGGAATGGTAATTTCCCCTCCCTGTCCCAGAACAATAGGGAATTGTTGAATCTCTACATCCGTTTCTTGTGAAGTTATTGTCACGACTTTAACCTCAGCCTTTAGTGTTAAGTTTCTAAGACTCTTTATTATAGCAATTTTTGGGCATTTTTTGTCAAACTCCCCTAGAAGTTGCAATTACTACGTTGACCTGCTACCGTTAACATAGACGCATCGTAGGAAAACAACCGATGACACTAACAGAATTACTCCCTACCATTAGACAACTATCTGCGATCGACAAACGAGAGTTAATCCGCATTCTAATGGCGGAAGAGGATATCAGTGACGAACAGGTGTGGAAGGCTCAATTTGAAGCTACAACAGACGCTCAGTGGGATAGTCTAGCTGAGATAGTACGTCAGGAAATCGCTGCTGGTGACATTATTTTTAGCGATCGCTAAGCCACTCCAAAGCCCGTGTACTCGCGCACATAGGTTGCTTGAAATCCCAAGATAATATCCTCCTTTGCCACACCCATTGCCACCAACTCGTGCGCCACTCGCATCTCCGTTGTATTCTGCTGCAACCAAATCTTGCCATCCTTAATATCTAAATGCAGCACGCATCCATACACCCGCCGATGTCCATCCCAACCAACATTCGTCACTTGATAATGATCCCGCTGCGTATCAAAAATTATTTGCGATTCGATCGCACCATTGGAGATCGGAGTTGCCACATATTCAGTCAATAATGCTTGAATCGACTGACGATAATGCTCTAGCTTATCCATTGTACAATCACCTCATTCACTGGATCGTAGACAATGCGGTTAACTTGATGCCGCTCTACCGAAATTTGCAAAAACTCCCGCTGAAAAAAAGCTTCGTGCACCGCAACAGGAACTGCTAAATAAAGCTTGCGATCGGGTTCCTTAAGTTCTAATGCAAGCCGATAATTCAGAAACTGTCCTAATGCCGCATGATAATCCGTAATCGGGGAGTCACCCAAAAATGTTTTAATTTCAACGGCGATTTTTTCTCCTGCCCGTTGTGCTGCGAGTAAACGCTCTGCACCCAAATCAATCTCAAACTTTGCTCAACCGGTTTCTAGCCTCAGCGGATCGTCGGTAATCACCCAATTTTCCTTCTGAAGGGCAAGCTTAACGGCTTCATGAAAGCGATCGCGTGCTGCCATTGTTCCCTTTTGTAACTTTTAACTTTATTGTACTTCCAATCGCATCTATCTGGAAAAGCCCGATCGCCCTTCTGACTCTCAAGAGTGAGGATAGCTCATTATCTTCTCCTACGGGCGATCGCACCCGTCAAGTTCGTAGGCACAAGCTAAGGAAGTAGCCATCGCACCGATGATACAATCGAGACAGCCGTCGCGATTCCCGATTCCCACCATGACATTCATCAACCCGAAAACCGACTACGCCTTCAAAAAAATCTTCGGTTCTTCAGATAACAAAGGCATACTCATCAGCTTTCTCAACGCCATGATTTACGATGGCAATCCTACCATAGAAGACTTAGAAATTATTAATCCCAATTTGCCCCCAAAAATCACAGGGTTAAAAGATACTTACTTAGATGTGAAAGCCCGACTTGCCGATGGTACTCTCGTCATTATTGAAATGCAGGTATTAAATGTAGAGTTTTTCGGAAAGAGAGTTTTATACAACGCTGCAAAAACCTATGTTTCTCAATTACAGAAAGGACAAGGCTACGGAATGCTGCAACCTGTGATTGCACTGACACTGACTGATTTTGAGATGTTTGAAAATAGCGATCGGGTAATTTCTAGATTTGTTTACAAAGAAGAAACGACTAATCTGAGATATACCGATAATAACATGAAGCTAGTGTTTGTCGAACTTCCGAAATTTACCAAAGATTTGTCACAGTTAGAAACCCTGGTGGATAAATGGATTTATTTCATAAAATATGCTAATACGCTGACACAAATCCCAGAAACAATGGATGTCATTCCAGAGATTCATCAAGCCTTTGATATAGCAAATCAAGTTAATTTAAATCCTGACGAGCTGGACGCTATCGAACGGCAAGAAATGTTTATTTATGACCAACAAGGAGTTATAATCTATGCTGAAAAACAAGCTCGAAAAGAAGCTAAAAAAGAAGCAACACTCGCGATCGCCCGGCAGTTACTCGATCGCCTAGATGACGCAACCATAGCCCAAATAACCGGACTCAGCGTTCAGGATGTGCAGAATTTGCGATCGGAAGTTTGATGCGTCGAAAACCAGACATGACATTGTTCCCGTCCAATCTCTTAGTCCGCGCAGGCGGACTTCGTTTGTGTAGAAGCGGTTTCAACCGCCGAATAATAAACTACCTCAAAAACAACTTATAAGCCGGATTCTGACTCTCATCCCCATACTGATAGCCCAGCGTATCCAAAAAAGCCTGCCACTCCTTCATCTCATCTGGTGGTACCTGAATTCCCACCACAATTCGCCCGTAATCTGCGCCGTTATTCCGATAGTGAAAAACGCTGATATTCCAATTAGGACTCATCGAACCCACAAACTTCATCAACGCACCCGGACGTTCGGGAAATTCAAAGCGATAAAATAACTCATGATCCGCCAGCATCGAACGGCCACCCACCATATGTCGCAAGTGCAATTTCGTTAATTCATCATCAGTTAAATCCAAAGTTTTAAAGCCGCAATCTTCAAAACTCGCTGCTATTTTTACCGCATCGGCACGATTTTGAATCTGGACACCGATAAAAATATGCGCTGCTTTTTCATCCGCAATTCGATAGCTAAATTCAGTTAGATTGCGCTTACCCAAACATTCGCAAAACCTGCGGAGACTTCCCGGTTGTTCGGGAATTGTGACTGCAAAAATCGCTTCCCGACGTTCGCCAAACTCCGCTCTTTCTGCTACAAAACGCAGGCGATCGAAATTCATGTTCGCGCCGCAAGCAACCGCAATTAATGTTTCTCCTGCGACTTGTTCCCGTTCCACGTAAGCCTTCGCACCTGCGATCGCCAAAGCGCCAGCAGGTTCTAAGATCGATCGCGTATCCTCAAAAACATCCTTAATCGCCGCACAAATATCATCCGTATCCACCAAAATAATCTCATCCACATACTCCTGACAAAGCCGAAAAGTTTCCTCGCCAACTTCCCGCACCGCCACGCCGTCAGCAAATAAACCCACCTGCGACAAACGCACCCGTTTCCCAGCTTTCAGCGATTGATTCATTGCGTCGGAATCCACCGGTTCCACACCAATAATCTTAATTTCCGGGCGCAACCGCTTGATATAAGCTGCAATTCCCGAAATCAATCCACCGCCACCAATTGCTACAAAAATCGCGTGAATCGGTTTTTGATGTTGTCGCAGAATTTCCATGCCGATCGTACCCTGTCCCGCAATCACGTGCGGATCGTCAAAAGGGTGAATAAAAGTCATGCCTTTTTCGACCTCTAATTGGCGCGCAAAAGCGTAGGCATCGTCGTAGGTATCCCCATGCAAAATCACCTCTCCACCGCGCGCTATCACCGCATTTACCTTCACCTGCGGCGTCGTTACGGGCATGACGATAATCGCGCGAGTTCCCAGGTGGCGGGCGGCGAGGGCGACTCCTTGGGCGTGATTGCCGGCGGAAGCTGCGATCGCACCTTGTGCTAGCAAATCCGGCGACAGTTGCGCCATTTTGTTGTACGCGCCCCGCAGTTTGAAGGAAAAGACAGACTGCATATCTTCGCGTTTCAGCAGCAGTTTATTGTTGAGCCGCGTTGATAGATTGGGGGCTACTTCTAGGGGGGATTCTTGAGCAACATCGTAGACGCGGGCGGTGAGGATTTGTACGAGGTAATCGCAAAGCATGGGGTTAGCAGGTTTGTAGGTGCCGGATGGTGGGATAATTGTAGTGTATTTGTGTTAGTGTTTTGCGGGAATTGGCGATCGGGCTTCGCAGCTACGAAAGATTCAGTCAACTCGCTCGGATGTCGTTACATAAATAGTCAAACCAACCCTGGCATCGCGATCGAACTTTAATCCCACTTCTGTTTCCGACGCTATCTCCACACGATTTTGAGACAGATCGTTAAGCTGAATGCTCTCAATTTTAGCAGAATAGCAGTACGACAATTCATCGTTAACTAAAACCAGAAAAACACTTTTTCCTACACTCAATGTAACTTCCTTAACTTTCGCTACACCTGCTTGTGGCTTTTTGAACCACTCAGTAATTTGTCCGATTTCCATTACTACTTCTTGCTTAGTCTGGATTAAAATTATATTGTAGGTAACTAAATCGGCTAGAGATTTACATAAAGCCTCCACAAAATCACTTGATTCCAACAGTTCTTGAGTTCCCAAAATCTCGTCTACTACTCCGTGTGCTGCTTCATTACGATAATCAACCAGTTGTTTGAGTTCTCCTTCTGCCGTATTTTGATTGTCGCGAAATTCCTGTAAAAAATATTTGATTTCTTTGTAGTTGATTACCCATTTCCATGCTTCATCAATTCCAGCATTTTTAAAGACTTTTTCTAACACGTCCTTGCGTAAATTTTGCTCGTGCAATAGGAAAGCATCAGGAAGTAGCTCGTATTTCCCACTATCAGTAATCCCACAGGATAATCCTTGAACTACTTGCTCAACTGAAAGGTGTTGGAACCTATTTTTTTTGAGGTCAATTAACAAACGCCCGATACCCTCTCGATGGGTATTCTGAATTTTTTCGTCCAAGTCTGAATAGCGTGGAACTAAATCTGGCATGAGCCGCAGCCAATCCGAAATTAAATCCTCAACGAAGCGTTCATAAATAGCATACAATCTAGTTACCACAGCAGATCGATCGTAAATTTCCCATTCCCATTTTGTAGGGATTTCTTCTATTAATTTTGCCAATTCAGGATTTTCTTTCAAATTCCCTATATTGGAACTATGTTGAAATACAATTTTTCTCAGTCGATCGTTCGTTTTAATTATCGCACGAACACTTGAAATTTTGACACTAACTTGCTGGATAAGCTCCTCAAACATCGCAAGTTACTCTCCGATAACTTGCGAAAGCATTTCGTCAACTATTCCGATCCGCTGCTGAATTTCTGCTTTAGTTGTTCCACCTTCTATCAAAAGATGAGATTCTGGTTTGTTAAACAGGTTTTTTGTTTTTTCAATAATCCGCTCTTTTCTAGCAATTATTTTTGCTTCATCTGGCAAATATCTGCTCAAAGCAACCATAATTCCATCATAATATGCTCGCTCGGGCTTTGGCGACCAATTTTGAGATTGAGGGTCAAATGGTTTAAATAAATGCTCTCCGTAAATTTTGTGAGCTATTGCGAGCGTTTTAACAAAAAGCTCTTCCAAGTAATTGAGATCTACATCAGTGAAATTCAAACTTTTCATCATGTACAAATCTAAAAATCCTTCCATCCCCAGCCGGAAATGCTCGACATTCCTGAGAGCAAAAAAACGCAGCACTAACTCAGCGTCTTCCATTTTTATATAAAAGGTATTTTCCTTTAATTCTGGATTGCGATCGTCTGTCGGAATTCCCCAAGCTTCAGCAAATATGGGATGGCGCGCTAATTTTAGCAACAGTTCATTGAATTTTCCAGCATAAAAAATATTTCTCATTTCCTGCTGGCTGAACTCTATTCTTCCAGTATTTAGACGTTCAAAGGCTTTCTGTTTTAGAAACTTAGCTGATTCAGGATTAGAGGTTGATTCGGCAAGAATTGCTACGGATGATATGGAGCGTCGATCGATAGTAGCCCTAATTTTTTGAGGGAGTTTCTTGTAGGTATTTCCGTTAAATTGAGGCAAAACTTCCAGCCCTGCTAGTTCGAGCTTGTTCCCATAAAACTCTTGAATAGCAGAGATTCGCTGCTGACCATCTAAGATTTCATAACGAGCTAAATCTTGTTTGTACAAAGTTATTGGAGGAACGGGAATATTGAGGATAAATGACTCAATCAATCTGGATTTCATCGTTGCCGTCCAGCGACCTCTTCTTTGGTAGCTCGATCGCCTTTCTATATAATCAGACAGCCTTAAGGATTCGAGAAACCGAGGAATCTTTTCGCGGTTAATTTCAGTAACAATTGGTGTTTCTTTGAAATCGTAGTGCTGGTGGATATCGCGATCGAAGATTCGATCGGGTGTGTTTGCTGGCGAACTCTCCCACATCTGTTCTTCAACTGGTGCTAGCTGCATTTTTCGTAGTCTCCCTAAGCACAACTTGTTAATAATTATAGCATTGACACGGGATGAGCCGCTCGACTAAAATCTCACAAACTAGCGATCGCAAATGGAATTGGCAAGCCAGATATTTACATGGCAAAGTGGTTGTAAAGTTTAGTGCAGGTTCTAACTTTACTGGCCGATGGCTTACCAATTCAACACTTATCAACATTAATTGTTGAAATTTTCCCAAAAAACACTCTAATCAGGACGTGCAAAACCCGTTCGAGGGTCACTAATAAACAAACCCAAAACCAGCGAGTCCATCACCGTATCCCAGACAGGAGTCAAACGTTCAGCATCATCAACCCAGTAATCAAAAGTAATCAAACACTGAACATTAGAACCCAATCCGATACAGATTCTCGAATAAGCTTCCCGCTGTTCGGGAGGGTCGATAAACTTAAATTGGGTCCAAACAACCCGAGCAGTTTGCCGCTTCAATTGGATAATATCCCCAGGATCGATCGGATTTCTGGTATCATCTTCAACTATTTTCTGTAATAGCGGCACCAGCGGAAATTCTCCCCAATTACCAGGAGGTAACAAATTAAACGAAACCTCCAAACAACAATCATCATCCGGCGGTTTCTTATCCGTAAACCGGAACGACTTTGTATCCGGTTCAAAATGCCAATCTTGAGGAACATCAAAGCGGACTGCACCTCTTCCAGCGACAAAGATGCGAGTTCCAGGCTTTGACTTCCAATTGTGGTCTTCTTTGAGCTCTAGAGTTTCCTTGAGCCATTCTTGCTTTTTGCGCTTAGACATAAACAGAACACCAAATTACTGCTAATGTGTAGTTTGAGACTTGGCAAACACATTTTAACTCTATTTTGCTCACCCTTTGCTCAAATATAACAATCCTTACAAAAATTATAAATCCATCTCTTCTCTCTCCGCGTTCTCTGCGCCTCTGCGGTAAAAAAATCTTTCACAAATTCCTAATTTTTATTTTTAACTTGAGGAATCACATATCTAATACCGCCTTTATTTCCAGCCGCATCGCCCCTGTAGCGGGGGATAACATGAATCGCAGCGTGACTGCGACTTTGACCCGCATCTTTATTAATATTGATACCCACATTAAAACCATCAGGCTGAAAATCTTTAATTAACATCTCTTGCACCTTATTCGCCATAAACCAGCAAGCCGATTGCTCTCGAAACGGCAATTCAAAATAATTTGCAGTGTGACGTTTTGGAACAATTAAAACATGACCTTTGCTAGCGGGATAACCGTCAAATATTGCATAGGCTGTCGCTGATTCTGTGACTAAAGTTAAGTTTTTGTACGGATTGCAGAATATGCAGTTATTAGTGGAATTTCTTTGATGGTTGTAATGCACGTATTCGTAGATTTCGCAAGACTCATTTAAGAGAGACGACTTAAAAGGAAGTTTGACAATGCACTGATAGGTAGGTTTTTTGTGGACGTAGTGTTCTCGAAAACCTTCTTTTTTGATATCCCTTCTCACGGCAAAATATGCTTTACCTCCTGGTTTCAAGAGGTGCGACACTTCCATCAGCACATTCGCTTGTTCTTCGGGAAACAAGACATTTAAAACATAAAAGCAAATGATAGTGTCGAATTTATGTTCGGGAAATTCAGGAAAATAATAAGAGTCGTAACCTGCAATATCAAAGCCTTTTTGCTGCAACAATTTAACATCGCTACCGAAGCCGCACCCAAAATCTAAAACTTTACCTTGAAGCAAGTTTTGCTCTAATAAAAATCTTGCCGGAAATGACAGGTAAATTCTTTCAATTGCTGTGAGGTGGCTGAATTTATTTTGTTGCTTTTTCATGGCGACATAAATTTGATTTAAATCGAGATTCTTCAGTCCGCGGAGGCGGACTTTGTTTGTGTAGAAGCGATTTCAATCGCCGAATCTTATCTTAATAACAATTGTATCATTATTGCAGTTTGGCGATCGCCCCTTTCGCCACCAAAACCTTACCAGTCACCAAATCCCGCACCGTAGCCAACAACACCCGCTTCTCATCCACCTCAAAACTCACCGAAACCCTGTCAATCCCCAAAACTCCCGGCGGATTCAAATGCGCCACACAAACCTGCTGGTGGTGGCTTTCCAAAGAACGAAAATCGCTGTGTTTGTTGAGCAAACTGCTCGTCATTTGCCCTTTTTCGTTAAAAGTAACCTCCGCTTGCGACACCTCCGCAACTTCTCCAATATCTAACCTAATTTCCCTTTGACCTTCAATGGCAACTTGCAGCGTCAACTCTTCGGAACTTTCACAAGGATACTTCATTTCTTTGCTAAAAATCGGCGAATAAGTATAAGCTTTAGCATAAGGTTCCCAGAGGCGAATTGCATAGGTGTGGCGCAAATAATCGTCAACACTCGCCAATTGTGTCAAGGCTAAAGCGCCGTGGGCTACAGCTTCAAAAGGCTTATCTGTTTTGACTTTTTGTCGCCCAAAATAGGAAACCACTAAATTAGATACAGCCGGAATCATAGAAGTTCCTCCTACCAGCAAAACCTGTTCGATATCTGCTTTACCGATACCTTTTCCCAGCGCAATGCTCAACACTTCATCTAAAGCTTCCCGCAACTGTTCCAACAACTGCCTAGATTCCAGGATTTCTTCAAGCTGATCTCGGTTTAACTGCAAGTCATAAGACATAAAATTTTCATCGTCAAACCAACTTTCCTTCGCCTCATTAACTTGAGACACTTGAATTTTTAACTTTTCTGCTATTTCTAATAAATTTTGCCAGCCCACGCCGCCAACTTCTGCGCGTGACGAACCAATTTGCCGCAAATAATCTTCAACAATCCAAATGTCAATATCTTCGCCACCGACATAAGCATCGGATTTTGCCAACACTTCGGCACGCACCCCCCCCAGCCCTTCCTTACCAAGGGGGGGAGAAATCTCGCTGCCTCCCTTAGCAAAGGGGATTACAGCAGTGCGGACTAAACTTAAGTCTAAAGTCCCGCCGCCAAAATCGACTACTAAAACTAGAGAACCGGGGCGTTGTACGGCATATCCCAGGGCGGCGGCGGTGGATTCATCGATTAGCTGAACTTCCTCAACTCCGAGAGATTCTGCTAAGTCGCGAAACCAATCAAGATATCGCTCAAATGCTCCGACTGGTACTGTAAAAATTAATTTATCTGGTTGTATGTTTTGCTGATATAATTGTTTCCATATAGTTCTGATAAATTGTTCTGCTACTGATTCCGGCGTGTAGCTTTCACCGTCAAGATTGCGTGCTGGGGGCTGATAATCGGCAGCCAAGTCGCGTTTAAAAGCTTTGAAAAAGCGATCGGGCTGGGATTGTCCTAAACGCTGCGATCGCACTTTTTCTCCCAATACCAACTCTCCCGCATTTTTCACAAACACTAAAGTCGGAACTACAGGTATTTCTAGGGCATCTGGGTTCGATTTTTTGGTCTTAAAAATGCGGGACATTTCGCCAAATCTCAAAGTTTCTGGTGTTTGCGTATCCGGGTTGAGAATGCAAACAACCGTGTTGCTGGTACCGAAGTCTATTGCAACTGTAGTCATGTCTATTTTAGATTTTCAATTTAATTTGTTATTCCCGGTGGAAGGCTGCGACTAACTTTAGCTGGAGCAAGAATTTGCTCTCCATCCCGATAGCCGACAAACCGAATATAAACTAACTCTCCTTCTGTTATATCTTCAACATCCGGCTGGTGCAACTGCGGATTGTAAGTCACTTGTTCCCAAGCTGAACCAATTGTTTCAAAATCCCAACTTGACAAGAGATTTTCTAGGGGGGTAAACAAAGCCGAGAGATTTTTGGCGGGCATATTCGGCTTGGCTTCTGCCATTTTGCGGGCGCTGGGATAGTTGGTTAACAAAGTTTGCAACTGTTCAAAGGTGGCGCGGCGAAAATCGGTAGTTAGTTGAGTTTTTTGTTGCTGCAATTCTTCGCGCAGCCGGAAACACTGCTGTTTAAATTCTTCGATTTCGCTGGGATTCGTGGTGATTGCAGCCGATACGGGCAGTGCGCTTAAAGTGCGATCGAATTCCTGGAAATTCAAATTTAGCACAGTTGCCAGCCGCCGCAGTTGGTCTAGGGTGAGTTTTCCCACGTCTCCCTGCCGCACTAGGCGCACCCCGAAGCGACTTAAGCCTGCTTTTTCGCCTAAGTCTTGCCAATCGACGATATCTAGCTGATTCATGCGTTCCCGGAGGATTGTATCGTACTTAAAGTCGATCGCATCTCCGGCCTCGGATGCAGCATAAAGGTACACTAAAATTAGAAAAATGCCCCCGACAGCTAGCGCGATACCGAAGGCAGGCCCTGTTGTTATATCAACTGTTGCACCGAGGAGATAGAACATTGTTAATTTTTCTAAACTTGTTTTAAAGTCTGAGTTTGTTCGGCGGTCAAATTTTCTTCGCCTTCATAGTATTCTGGCAACAACTCTTGAGATTCTACTTGGCCCAGGGCTTTTTCAACTCCGGCAGTGGTTTCGGTGCAACTCGAACCGGTGGCGTTGAGGACGGTTTCAGTAATTTTGCCGTCTTTGCCGATGCGGTATTCTATTTGGCGGTACTCTGCCATAGTTCCTCTTGGTTTAATGCTTGACGGTTGAGTTTTGACTGTTGAGTTATATTATAGATTCTGTTTACCGATTATTCAAATGAATTTTTGTAGCGACAATGCAACCGGGGTTTCGCCGGAAATTATGGCAGCGATTGCAGCGGCTAATTGCGGTGCTGCGATGTCTTACGGAGATGATGAATATACGCAGCGTTTGCAAGTTAAATTCTCGGATTTGTTCGAGACACCGGTGACTGTTTTTCCTGTAGCAACCGGTTCTGCTGCTAATGCTTTGGCCCTGGCAACTGTGACTCCTCCTTACGGGGCTGTTTACTGTCACGCCCAATCTCATATTAATCTGGATGAATGCGGCGCGCCGGAGTTTTTTACGGGCGGTGCAAAGTTAGTGACATTAACAGGAAATCATGCTAAGATAGAGGCAGAGACTTTAGGTGAAATAGTCGATCGCGCTGGTGCAGGAGTAGTCCACCACGTACAGCCCGCCGCCGTCAGCATCACGCAAGCCACAGAAGCCGGCACAGTCTACAATCCAGCGGAAATTGCCCAGATTTCGGAAGTTGTGCGCCACCACAATTTGCACCTACATATGGATGGAGCTCGCTTTGCTAACGCTGTGGCGATTTTGGGCTGTGCTCCTGCGGATATCACTTGGCGCGCAGGCGTGGATATTCTCTCATTTGGAGCGACAAAAAACGGCGCTATGGCTGCGGAAGCTGTGGTATTTTTCAATCAAGAATTAGCAAAGACTTTCCCATTTTACCGCAAGCGCAGCGGGCATCTGTTCTCAAAGATGCGGTTTTTGTCGGCGCAGTTGGAAGCATATATAACGGATGATTTGTGGCTAAAAAATGCGACTCACGCCAATAAGATGGCATCTAAATTAGCGCAAGGTTTGGCCGGAGTTGAGAAAGTCAAGTTTTGCCATCCCGTCGAAGCTAACGAGATTTTTGTGCAGCTTCCCGAATCTGTAATTGCAGCGGTTTTAGCTGAGGGTTTTCTGTTTTATCGGTGGGATAACTCTACTATTAGACTGGTAACAGCTTTTAATACTAAAGAAGAAGATGTTAATGCTTTCGTGGAAGCTGTTAAACGCTATTCTGTATAAATTTTAAATTGTAAGAGCGGGTTTATTGAACCTTTTCGTGATGATAAATCTTTCTGTGAATACGCCCTTACAGATTTTTATAATTCGGTAGGGGCGGGTTCGCAAACATCTTTAATACCCACAAAAAATTTAGGTAAACCCGCCCCCACACAACCAATAACCCACATCAACGTTAATTTCTATCAAATACTAAAAATGTAGATTTAGATTTATCGTTGGGTGGGGGCGGGTTTTTGAGATTGTTGTTTGTTGGATGAGATTTTTGGCGAACCCGCCCCTACGGTTTGATGCAGAAAATGTAGATGTAAATTTACCGCTGGGTGGGGCAGGTTTTTGAGATTTTCGGTTTTTGGCTGGGATTTTTGGTGAAGTAGACGCCTAGAGTTTAATCGATTCATGAATAGGTTCTGCAACTGCTGCTAATTCGGGTTCCTCTGCTTCGAGGTGCGATTCCAAAAGCGCCAGATTTCTCATATTTGACTTATAAAAAGCATCGAAAATATCTCCGACTAAAGGCACTGAGCCAATAACAGCTTCCAAACTAATATTGTAAATCATTTTGCCTAGAGTTTTCGGGGGGAGATTGAATTGAGTTGCTAAGTAAATTAGGTAAGCAGAAAACGCAGTATCTACTATATCCCCAGCACCGGGAACTAAACCGATAATGGGATCTAAACCAATGCGAAATTTAGTACCGGGGATGCCAATGGCGGTATCCATCAGGCGGCTGAGTTTGCGGATGCGGTTGAGAGTGGCAAGACGCTCTATTTTGTTCATATTATTATTGTTGGACTAGCTGGAAAAATTGCCATCAGTCGGAAGACGGAAAAAATATCGCCCTGACAGGTTCGTAGTGAGGACTTCAGTCCTCTTCAAATCAGAGAGGACTGAAGTCCTCACTACGAACTTTATAACAGGTTCGTAGTGAGGACTTCAGTCCTCTTCAAATCAGAGAGGACTGAAGTCCTCACTACAAACTTTATAAGGGTTATTTTATGATATAGTCGGCGACGATCGCAAATTGGGAATTAGCTACGCTTCAATAAACTTAACTATAGTTAAGATGCTTAATTCCCCATTCGTGCATCGAATCAATAATCGGTTTAAGACTTTCGCCCAAAGGTGTGAGCGAATATTCAACTTTCGGCGGAACTTGCAGGTAAATTTCCCGATGAACAATCCCATCTGACTCCATCTCCCGCAACTGCTGCGTCAGCATCTTCTGAGTAATGCCGTTGACAGCTCGTTGCAGCTCATTAAAACGCTTCACTCCTTGAAATAGCTCCCGCAGAATTAAGACTTTCCAGCGCCCGCCAATCACCTCTAAAGTTCTTTCTACCGGGCAATTTGCGCGCTCAATAGTTCCTTCTTTAGCTTGCATAGTATCTTTTTGGTAACTACCGCACTTTTAAGTGCGTACTTCCCATAATAGCTTGACTTGGTTTAAAGTAGAAACATCCGATCAATACCCGAAGTCATTCCCACATCTAAAATCTAAAATCGAAGGAGGATTGAGAAAATGATTGCAGTCAGAAAAAGTGAAGCAAGAGGACACGCTAATCATGGTTGGCTGGACAGTTACCACACATTTTCTTTTGCCAATTATTACGATCGCAATTATATGAATTTTCGGTCGTTGCGGGTAATCAATGAGGATGTCGTTAACCCCGGCAAAGGTTTCGGCACTCACGGGCACAGCGACATGGAAATCATTACCTATGTACTGGAAGGAGCGTTAGAACACAAAGACAGTTTAGGTACCGGCGCAGTAATCAAACCCGGTGAAGTACAGCGGATGAGTGCAGGTACGGGCATCCAACACAGCGAGTTCAATCCCTCACAAACTGACCCAGTTCATTTGCTGCAAATCTGGCTGTTGCCCGATACAAATGGCTTAGAGCCGAGTTACGAACAGCGGGATTTTCCCCTAACAGAAAGGCGCGGGAAACTGCGCTTAGTTGCGGCGCGAGATGCGAGAGATGGTGCAGTAAAAGTGCATCAAGATGTCGATTTGTATGCAGCAGTTTTGGATAAAAACTCGCGGGTTTCTCATGTTTTGCAGCCAAATCGCCATGCTTGGATACAAGTTGCTCGCGGTGCTGTTTTGCTCAACGGCTTGACTTTAGAAAAGGGTGACGGTGCGGCGGTTAGTGATGAGGCTGAGTTGGTAATTGAAGCGACAGAAGATGCGGAGTTTTTGCTCTTCGATCTAGCATAAAATTTAAGGCGAAATCCCCGAATTATTAGAAAAATCGGGGATTTGAGCCACTCGGCGGTTCAAACCGATCCTACACAAACAAAGTCCCTCTCTAAGAGACTAAGAAATTAATTAGCCATCCAAGATTTTGTCCCAAAAATACCTGCGATAAGTTCGGGAATTCTAAAATCAACATCTAAGCTTTCCCAGTGTACGCTGCTACCGGAAGGCGGCAGCCAAACATCAGCAAGTTGTTCTGGTGAAGCACTTTCTAAGCCTTGTGCAAGCCTCGGAGGAAAACAGAAAATAGCACCGTTTTTGAGTTTGATAACAATTAAATCTTCCGACTGATTATACTGCACGGATTCGGCACGGGGTTCTGTAGCCTCAGCGCTTTTCCATGTTTGCTTGGATTGGGCTATTTGCTCTCGGAGATTTTCCTCTGTTAACTCTTTGTTCCAGTTTCTATATACCATTATAAGTCAAGTTGTAGGGTGCGTCAGTACGAAGTTGAGAGGCTTGTTTGAAATTGCATAAACTGACGCACCTGCTAGCTGTAAGGTGCGTCAGTTCTTAAACTCTCAATTATCCACTAAAAACTCTAACTGACGCACCCTACTAACCTTACATTCTCATTTTGTGTAAAAATATGTTACAAAGCGGAAAACCCATCCGTCCGTTGATAGTTGTAGGGTGCGTCAGTACGAAGTTGAGAGGCTTGTTTGAAATTGCATAAACTGACGCACCCCCTAGCTGTAAGGTGCGTCAGTTCTTAAACTCTCAATTATCCACTAAAAACTCTAGCTGACGCACCCTACTAACCCTTACTTGCAAACACCCTTCCATTCCCAACCACCAACGCGCCACAAACCGGAAAACTAATCCGTCTGTTGATATGTGGGTATGTTAAATTGACACAATCATGAACTACAGCAGAACAATTCCGGCTATTTTGAGTGCTTCGATCGCCCTAAGTGCGATCGCCCTCATCCCACTCACCTCACCTCCAATCGCCCTAGCCTTAACCGCCGACGCAGTTAAAACCGTCGCCAAACAAATCACGGTACGGATCCAAGGCACAAAAGGCGGTTCCGGAGTAATTTTAGAAAAACAAGGTAGCACGTACTATATACTCACCAACTGGCACGTAGTCGATAAACCTGGCGATTACGAGGTTGTAACTCCCGACGGTCAAGCTCACTCTGTATCATACGGCCTGGTGCGGCGAATGCCCGGTGCGGATATCGCGATCGTCCCCATCAGCAGCCCTCAAAGCTACCCCCTCGCTCAATTAGCTAATTCCCCAGCAACTCCCGGAAAAAAGGCCTATGTGGCTGGCTGGCCAATATCCGGCGGTTCCCTGAGACAACCGATTTTCATCGCTACCGAAGGTCAATTTACCGGCCGCCAAACTCCATTAAATGGCTATACTTTGGTATACAACAACTTAGTTAGGGCGGGAATGAGCGGCGGCCCAGTGCTTGACGATGCGGGAAAAGTTGTCGCAATTAACGGCATTGTCAGGTTAGAGGACAATTCGGATAAAATCGTGGCAGCGGGAGTAGAAATCAGTAATATCATGAAATGGCGATCGACTATTTCGCTACCAGTCCTTCCCCAATCGCCAACAGCCGCAAATCCGAAAACTCCTGTCAATAATCCGCCTCAGAAGCCCGGAAGTGCGATCGCCTTTGCAGCCACAAATACCCTCAAAGGGCCTTCAGAAGTTGTCAGTTCCCTTGCTCTAGCTTCCACTGCTTTTACCACAGGAAATAGTAACGGCACAATCTCTGTTTGGAACTTCCCCAGCGGGCAATTAAAAACTACGCTGCAAGGACACGCGGAAGCGGTAAACGCCCTGGCATCGAGTGCGGATGGAAACGTGTTAGCTAGCGGCAGTGACGACAAAACTGTAAAAATTTGGAATTTAGAAACAGGCGCGGTTGTCCGCACTTTGAGCGGGCATTCTGGCGCTGTTTCGAGTGTTGCCGTCAGTCCAGACGCTCAATTTGTCGCGAGCGGCAGTTGGGACAAAACGATTAAGATTTGGAATGCGAAAACAGGGGCATTGCTGCGGACTTTAACCGGGCATTCTGGATTAGTGAATGCTGTTGCAATTAGTCCCGATCGCCAAACTTTAGCTAGTGGCAGCAAAGATGGTTCAATTAGGTTGTGGAATTTAACTACAGGTGCAGCAATTCGCACGATTGGCGGCAAGAACTTGTCTGTTTTGTCCCTCGCTTTTACTCCCGATGGCAAAACTTTGGCCGCCGGTAACAGCAACGGTACTGTTGGTTTGTGGAATGTCGGAAACGGTCAATTAATTCGGCGTTTGAGCGGACATACCGATGGAGTTTGGTCGCTGGCAATCAGTCGGGATGGGAGTATACTGGTTACTGGGAGTTGGGATAAGAGTGTAAAACTGTGGGATGTGCGATCGGGTCAATTGAGAGGTAATTTGAGCGGACATTCTGGCTATGTTACTGCTGTAGGAATTAGCGCAGATGCTAAGACTATTGTGAGTGCGGGTTGGTTGGGGGAAATTAAGATTTGGAAAAGAAGTTAAGATTTTTTTAATTAACCGCACAGTGGGGAGTGAATCGGCTATTCAAGCGAGGTAATGGAGGCATCTCAATGAATGCAAATCTCTTCAAAAATGTCTCAAATGAAAAACCTTGTAGTAAAAATCAAAAAAAAGCATGAGGTAATTAAAATCACACCAGCACACCAGCAATCAATATAATCCCACTTAAAAGCGGTGGCAGAAATTATTCACCTAAATATAGATGCAATGGAACTAAAAAGTTTTGAAAGTCTAGAAAAATCTGTACAGCAGGCAATATTATAAAAGTGAGACCAGTAATAGGCAAGTTTTCTTTTCAGCAGAATCAGAAATTAAGGAGCGCAAATTAAATAAATAATTTACACAAGTTTGTGGGATGGCCTCTTCCGCCCGTCCAGAAAGGACGGACGGGCGGGACGCCCATCCCACAAGAGCAATAAAGATTGTAAGTTATTTAATTCTAATTCCTTAGCCCGAGCATGGAAAAATGCGATCTATTAATCAGTGCCAATGAATCTTATCAAATGGCAGAAAAAGATGCGAGAAACTGGGAGCATCTCAGTTTGGCAAAAAGCATTTTTTTATTATAGTGCTGTCCCCGCTCGCGAGTAGAATACGCGAGCGGGGACAGCACTATAAATGCCAAACTGAGATGCTCCCGAGAAACTTTCCTTGGAATCAAAGTTTCTCATAATACGTTACATAGGTTGGTAAAACGACAATACTTTGAATTACCCACGTGACTCACAAGGAATTTAAGAAATTATGGGTGGTCAGTAAACCGATCAAAAGAAGCAGTAAATATTTGGATAAGGCTTGTTTATTTACTTTCAACGGCTCTGAACACAGCAATCCTTCTGACTCTAATGCTACGATAGCTTCATATAAACCTGAATCCGTTACAATATATCAAACTCAATATTACTGTCAACTGGACAGGGATAATGTCAATAGCCGATCGCGCGCGCAGTTTCGGTGCGACTGGGATTAAGCGTTACGGCTTAAAGCTTTCAGGGTTCAGCCAATACAACAGAAGAGCTTTCAAGAATGCTATGGTTGGGCGGACACTTGCACTCTACTGCACTCAACACCAAAACCACGATCGCGATCGCCCTTGAATTTGCATTCAGCACAATGTTCAGGCATACTGCATAATTAAAAAGCTTTATTTTTAGTCCACAAACCCCCAACCATGAGAACTTACTACTGCGGCGAACTGCGAAGCGAACACATCGGACAAACTGTCACCCTCTACGGATGGGTGGATCGCCGCCGCGATCATGGCGGGGTGATTTTTCTCGATTTGCGCGATAGATCGGGCTTAGTGCAAATTGTCAGCGATCCCCAACGCACCCCAGATTCCTATCACGGGGCTGAGGCTTTGCGCGGCGAATACGTGGTGAAAATTACAGGTAGAGTCACCAGCCGCCCCGCAGATTCCCTCAACCCTAAATTGCCTACGGGTGAAGTAGAAATTTACGCTGATGAGATTGAGTTGTTGAATGCGGTTCGCAAACAGTTACCGTTTCAGGTTTCGACGGCGGATAATGAAAGCGTGCGCGAAGATTTGCGCTTGAAATATCGCTATTTGGACTTGCGGCGCGATCGTATGAGTCGCAATTTGCAGCTTCGTCACCAGGTGATCAAAGCTATGCGTCGCCACCTCGAAGACGTTGGCGGTTTTATTGAAGTTGAAACACCGATTTTAACGCGATCGACTCCCGAAGGTGCGAGAGATTATTTGGTTCCCAGCCGCGTCAATTTGGGCGAATGGTATGCTTTGCCACAGTCGCCACAATTGTTCAAACAATTGCTGATGGTTTCGGGTTTAGACAGATATTATCAGATTGCGCGCTGCTTCCGCGATGAAGATTTGCGCGCTGACAGACAACCGGAATTTACGCAATTAGACATGGAAATGAGTTTCATGTCTGTGGAAGAAATCCTCGAATTAAATGAAGGTTTAGTCTGCAATATTTTCCAAAGTGTGAAAGGCGTGGAATTGCCTCGTCCTTTCCCGCGTTTGACTTACGCCGAAGCGATGGATCGTTATGGTAGCGATAAACCAGATACTCGCTTCGGTATGGAATTAGTCGATGTTTCCGATTTGATGAAAGATTCGGGATTTAAGGTGTTTTCCGGTGCAGTTGCTGCGGGCGGAATTGTGAAAATTTTGCCAATTCCGGGCGGGAATGATGCGATTTCTAATGTGCGAATTAAACCGGGTGGCGATTTGTTTAAGGAAGCCAGCGAAGCCGGTGCTAAGGGATTAGCTTATATCCGGGTGCGGGAGAATGGCGAAATTGATACGATCGGCGCAATTAAGGATAATTTAACAGAGGCTCAAAAACAGGAATTGCTCGATCGCACTGGTGCACAACCAGGTCATTTGTTGTTATTTGCAGCAGCCGATGTCACAACTGTCAATAAGACTTTGGATAGATTGCGTTTGTGCATCGGTAACGAATTGGGATTGATTGACAAAGACAAGATGAATTTGCTGTGGGTGACAGAGTTTCCGATGTTTGAATGGAACGCTGATGAGAAGCGTTTGGAAGCATTGCACCACCCATTTACAGCCCCGCATCCCGATGATATTGACGATCTGAAGACTGCGAGAGCTCAAGCTTACGATTTGGTGTTAAACGGCACAGAAGTCGGTGGTGGTTCTCTGCGGATTTACCAGCGGGATGTTCAGGAAAGGGTGTTTGAGGCGATCGGCTTATCGACTGAGGAAGCTTACAATAAGTTTGGCTTTTTGTTGGATGCGTTTGAGTATGGAACTCCTCCCCACGGCGGAATTGCCTATGGTGTCGATCGCCTGGTAATGTTGTTGGCTGGCGAGGAGTCGATTCGGGATGTGATTGCGTTTCCGAAGACGCAGCAAGCGCGTTGTATTTTGGCGAATGCGCCGTCTGGTGTGGATGAGAAGCAGATGAAGGAGTTGCAAGTGCGATCGACTTATGTACCGAAGACATAGGTATGTAAAACACCTTCAATGAATAGTGGATGGGTGGCGAGAAACCGGGTTTTTTCCAGAATACTTCGCCACACCTCCTAGAAACTGCGAAAAACCCGGTTTCTTTGGTTTAGAAATCTTACAAGATATTTTAGTAGATAATATTGATGGGTAGAAAACGCGATATTAAACAGGTTGATGCGATCGCTAGGGAGTTTAAGATGGGAGGTGAATTAAGGATTGCTTTTGGTTTATTCATTGAGGAAGAAAAGAAAAATGGTTATGGTGGAACTTTAAACCGTAGAGGCGATTTTACTTATGAACAACTCCGCCAGAAAGCACAAGAATTTTTAGAGGATATTTAAATGGCTATTCAAACATCTATTGCCGATCGAAAGCCAAATATCGAGCAAATTATTTCAGTCATTACTAAACCGATAATTGGAGAAATTTGCCATCAGGTTATATTTAGTTATGGGGATGAATTACGGCTAGATTTCGGTGAGATGTCTGCCTACACTCACCCAAAATTAGCACATCTATCCAAAGGTAGTTGGAAATTTGGCACGAGGGCAACACCTTGGGTTTTCAAGCAAGGCGATCGCATCTTAACCTCTTCCTTGCTAGTAGATATAGATGCAGAAATAGATGAGGTAGAAATAGATGCTGTCAAAAAAGTTTTGCAGCAATTGGAAAATAAAGAATTGATTGATTTTGTGATTTATGCTCATAATATTAGTCTCACTCTAGTTTTTGAGGGTGATTACCAACTAATTTTACAGCCAGATTTGCAAGATGATTCTGGACTTTCTTATTGGGAATTGTTCATGCCAACAGAACAAGTTTTGACGGTTGGGCCTGGATTTTTTTGGGAATGTAAATCAATTCACGAAGGTTATTGATATTAAATTAAATTGATGATCACTTTATGCCTCTAAAATAATGTGTTGTAGCCAACTCCTTAATCACTTTAATGGTTGGTTTTTCTGGCATGAATTTCGCTTCTAACTGCTTCTACTTCTTGGGCGACGGTTTCCAAGGAAAGTTCATCGGTTCTAAAGGACTCCAAAAGAACTGCTAATTTACTGTGTTGTCTCTTCAAAAGTTTAAAGATTCGATCGCGACTGACTGTGTGAGTATTTTCGCCTTCTTTGATAGCATTTTCCATTCCTATATCTTCTAGGGCTTCTGTCACAATTTCAGAAAATACTTCTTTGTGTTCTTTTACTAACTCAAAAATAGCTGCTTTGAGTAATTCTTTAAGCTTGGTTTCGTCTAGAGTAATTTCCGACATAGCTTTTTTTGTGCTATTTTTTTAAGGTTTTAATTATATCACAAAACAGGAGAAATTTATCCAAGTTTAGTTCGTGGGTAATCAGAAACCGGGTTTTTTCCAGAATACTTCGCCACACCTTCCAGAAACTGCGAAAAACCCGGTTTTTTTGGTTTACGAATGGCCAGATAACTCAGGACTCAAAATGAACTATTTTGAGCCAGTTTACGACAGTTTGAAGTAAATCGGGGTCATGGGGGAAGAAGGTTTGCAGGGGTGGATGAGGTGTGTCGGTGGATTTTGTATCAACTCCTTCAGACGGGAATTCTCCGACTCTGCTAATTCCGCCTCCAAGTATTTAAGCCAGATTTGGTATAATATCATGATATCAAACTGCTGCTATATGAGCTGATGGCAAAACTTTACTATCGTGGCATGGCGGAGCAAAATGGTAAGCCTAAAATAGGTCGCAGTGCTAGATTATTAGGGGTTAGACCTGGTATTGACATAGATATTGAGCAAATGCCGACAGGTTATCTAAATGAGCAAGGCTATTTGTTAGCAGATTCAGAACGTGTGTTTCGAGGAGAGCTTGTTGCTGTTGTCGTCAGGAATACAAAGGGAATGTCTGTTTCTATTTCAATTGAAAGTTTACCAGCATTTCGCAGACCTGCAAAATTTGGTGGAACTGGAAAAGACTCCCTATGGCAAATTGATGACATAAACATTATGGGAGATTTGCAGGCTGTCCAAGATAGCCCGACGCACGTTAGCATTTTGCCAAGAGTTACAATGTCTCTGGAAAGGTATGAGGCAGCATTGGCAAAAACCCAAAATGATTGGGAAAGAGTTGATTAACTTTATATATCATAGGAGTCTATAACAATGGCGTGGATATTCAGTTTATCGGCAGAGTGTGGCTCTGATGAAGCCAAGGTTAATAAATTTGCTCAACACTTTGAGGGCATAGAATGGATGCTGTCAAATAATCGCCAATGTCTATGTCGAACAGATACTTTTCAAGATATGGATGGAAACTGGTGGTGTCGGGTTTATCCCAATAATATTAGTGAAGTGGGAATAGATAGCCCTGAAAGTGCTTATTTGATGACAGAGTTAGGTATTTTATTTTATCTAGCTCTACGGTTTGCTCCTTGGTTTCGCTATGCTTTGGTTGGGGTTGAAGTTGATGAATTCAGAACCTATAGTGAACTTATGGAGGATTTATCTAATTTATCTATTCCTGGATTAGTTTTAGCAAAGGAACTTATTCATGGGGTAGAAACATTACCAGTTTTCCGACCATTTAGTCCTAGTTATGTTTGGCAACCATACGAGGGGGAAGTCTATAATCCATTAATGGCATCCCCAGAGTTAAAAAATAAGCTGAATGAGCTTCTGGCTGTGAGTTGAATATACTTTTTACTCATTAGAGTTGCTTCTGTTTTTCGGCTTGTTTAGCTTTAGCTTCCGACCATTTTTGGTATTTAGCGGTATTAGCCGAGATCATTTGACACATTTCTCTAGCTTTCTGTTCGGTGTCTTTTGCTAATTCCAAAATTTCTAGCAATTCCTTGTCATCGAGTTCTTTTTGTGTCATTGTAAATTCTCCAAACGGGCTTTAATACTACTAACTCTTATTTTAGTTTCCAGCACTCGGCCTAGCTCCATTGCCAAGTCTTCCCCCACCTCTTCTATTCTATCATTTGTCAGGACTTCAACTGCCGAGAGATACTCTATGCGTTCCTGAATCTGTGTTTTCGATGTGTTTGCGAAAAATATACAGGTGTTTAAAAATCCCGAAATCTGAATCACGGTAAAATTGTTTGGAAAGCTCCCTAGGATAGCTCTACAAATATTTAGTCCCTCACCTGCTTCCTGCTCAATTTGAGTTAGCTCCTGCTTTATACGCTCAACTAGAACAGTTATTTCTGATGGAATTGACATATGATACGACTTACTATTGATTATAGTCTTTGTCAAAAAAAAGAAGCTATTTGAGCTTGACAAATGGCGATCGCCCTTCAATGAAACACAAAAGCCGATCGCACTTAACGCAAAAAGTGCGATCGACCTCCACAATCATTCTTACCAGTAACGAGTTAAAATCCGAATCACCTCACCCGCTAGAGGCGACGGTACAGGCGGACTCCACTCTCCAACTTGTGCAAAACCCAAAACGTGCAGCAGATTAACAATGCTGTCTACCCCTTTGGGAACGCCACACAACAACAAACGAATCGGTTTTTTGCCTTGAGGTACATCAGGAATTTCTTCCCGGAGCAGTTCGGGAACGGACTTGGGCTGTGATATCATAGGGTTTGAATTACACGAATAGTGGAATTGCGATCGCCCTTAAGTTTTCTAGGCCAGGGGGCGATCGCTTTTCCGTTTGTACATCCTGAGTCTAGTTCAATCGCTGCCGCTTGTCAAGCGTAACGACAATTTATATTGTCGTTACGGCAATTTAAGGAAAATTGAAGGTTGCAGAATGGTAACATCAGCTTGCAATATCATGGCCAGCAGTTGAGTGTCAGCAGTGATTCGTTGGAAATTGGCAGTTGTGATGGCCGATCGCAATATCAGCAATAAAGAATTGGCTACTTTAATTGGGATGCACCCCACATCTGTGTCGAAAATCAAAACCCGTCGCCGACTCACCCGAATCGACGAAGCAACCCTCAGCGCTTTGTGCAGAGCACTGAATTGTCAGCCGGGGGATTTAATGGTGTATGAAGAGGACGAGCCCGATCGCTAAAAAACAATGTTCTTATGGAACAGGTAAGATGCCTGTTAAGAGAGAATGGCGATCGATTTGAGGCTAACCACAAGCATTTGCGTTACCCTAGTTGATTACAGCTTGTAACGCTCTCCCAACAAAATTCATGCTTGCCCGCATCCAAGAACTAGCAACCAGCCTCGCCCCCCGCTTAATCGAAATTCGCCGCCACATCCACTCGCACCCCGAACTCAGTGGCCAAGAACATCAAACAGCGGCCTATGTAGCCGGAGTTTTGGCATCTAGTGGAGTTCGCGCCACTGAAGGAATCGGCAAAACCGGCGTCATCGGCGAACTCAAAGGCAATAGCAACGAGTCCCGGTGGCTGGCAATTCGCACCGATATGGACGCTTTACCGATGCAAGAACGCACCAACTTAGAATTTGCCTCGAAAAACCCAGGAGTCATGCACGCTTGCGGCCACGACATCCACACCACCGTCGGTTTGGGCGCGGCGATGATATTAGCTCAGTTGGAAGAAAAACTACCTGGTCACGTCCGCTTCTTGTTTCAGCCAGCAGAGGAGATAGCCCAAGGCGCGCGCTGGATGATTGCAGATGGCGCGATGAAAGATGTTGAGGGCATCCTCGGAGTGCACGTTTTTCCGACGATTCCCGGCGGTGCGATCGGCATTCGCCACGGGGCACTGACGGCGGCGGCAGATGACCTAGAATTGATTGTGATGGGCGAATCTGGCCACGGTGCGCGTCCCCACGAGGCGATCGATGCAATTTGGATTGCTTCTCAGATTATTACTACTTTGCAGCAGGCGATTAGTCGCACACAAAATCCGTTGAGGCCTGTGGTTTTGACGATCGGGCAAATTAGCGGCGGACGTGCACCAAATGTGATTGCCGATCGCGTAAAATTATTGGGCACGGTGCGATCGCTCCATCCTGAAACCCACGAAAAACTGCCGGCTTGGATCGAACAAATTGTGTCTAGCGTCTGCGCGACTTACGGCGCTAAGTACGAACTCACCTACAAGCGCGGTGTACCGGGAGTCCAAAACGATCCAAAACTTACCCAATTACTCGAAGCGGCGGCTTTGGAAGCTTTAGGGCGATCGCGCGTTCAAATTTTACCAGAACCATCCCTCGGCGCGGAAGATTTTTCGATGTATCTAGAACACGCGCCAGGAACGATGTTTCGTTTGGGAGTGGGATTAACTGACAAACCTAACTATCCCCTCCATCACCCGCAGTTTGAGGTGGATGAAGCCGCGATTGTGACCGGCGCTGTCACTTTGGCCTATGCTGCTTGTCAATATTGGAAACAAAAATAAGTTGTAGGGTGTGTCGCGATCGACAATTCCTCAACGAATAGCGACAATCTAATAGCGACACACCTTACCCAATATTTACTGTATAGCAACCGCCACATCGGTGAGGGCATAAATGACCTGATGAATGGAGACAAGAACCTACAGCATAAACGGTTTGATTGCCGTACTCTGTAACTGTCAACTGCTATAGCTGTAGGGTGTGTCGCGATTTCTCCCGATCGGGGTTCCGGCTTTAAACCAATTCTTTCAGGTAATGAAGAGCTTTATACTATAACTTTAATTACGAATCTTATAAAACTATCTGCTATAACTATTTAAGTCACTGCTAAGAAATGCTAGCCATGACCCAAGCTCCTTCAATCAAAACTGAATATTCGGGATGCGAATTATGATGATGAGTTTAGCTATTATAAACTCGCTATAAACTCATCAGGTGTGACCTTTGCTTGCTTTAGAACACCGCTAAGTGTACCAATTTTTAGCTCGCGGTGGAGTGGCACAACGCAAACAATTTCTCCATCGGGGAGAGCTTTTTTGAGGACAACATGGCTACCCGTTTGCCTAGCTTGATAAAAGCCTAGACGTTCTAGTACGCGAATTACTTCGCTTACTTGATATTCTGGGCAATCTAGGCATAGCTAACCTCTATGCTAGTTACAAACCTGGGAGTGATTTCGTCGGGTAAAGGACACTCTTCGAGATAGAGCCTTGTAGCTGCTTTGAGGTTGGCGATCGCTTCTTCTATGGTTTCGCCTTGGTCAACTGTGCCCACTTCTGGACATTCGGCAATATACATATCTTCTTCTTTGTAAATGATGGCGGTGAAGCTTTGGGTTTTCATTATGGTTTTCGCTTCCATCATCTGAGGTTGCTTGCTTTCTATTACCTAGTGTATCTCGGATGAATAGTTTTTACAAGTATAGGGGGGGAAGATGGGCGATCGCACTTTTTGACAAATTGGGATGTAAGGGCGATCGCCTTGTGGTTATTTTTAAATTGAAAGGCGATCGCTCTATCATCAAAAAATGCGATGCGTCACAGCCTATTTGTCTTCGCCGAATCGCCCCTTTCATTAGGCTAAAACCCGTTGAGTCAGGTTTCAACCCCTCGATAAATCGCAGCGGTTTTCACCCTCCCAGCTTATTTCCGATAGCGACAGGCTACCGGCCAGCATAGCAGAATCCTCAACTGCTGATAAAGTCCGCTGCTGTCAAGCTCGCTGCTGTTAGACGAACACCAGAAGTTGGATTTCGATCCAAAAGTCCAATAATTCGATTAGTTGATTTAACTCGTAGAGCTAGATTTAGATCGCTACCACTAGAGATGGCATTGAATGGAGACGGCGAGGGTTCAAACTGCCTCTCCACAAAAACTGGATTCAACCCAGCAGCTTGAAATGTCAGGACTTCGATGTCAGCAAATGTCAGACCTTTTGGAAGTACAATTTTGTCTTCCCCAGGGAAGAAATCGTTCAGAAAATCTACTGTATTAGTAGCCACTTCATCTTGAATGATAAACCTGTCTCGTCCAGATCCTCCAGTCAGAACATCAAAACCTAAATCTCCAGATAAAATGTCCTCGCCGTCGCCACCCAATAGCCAGTCGTTATCACGCCCCCCAAATATTTGATCGTTGCCACTTCCACCCCTAACAGTATCAGTGCCCGCATTCCCAAACAAAATGTCATCGTCAAGTCCACCGTCAAGAGAATCTGCATCTTTACCACCGTAGAGGGTATCAAACCCGCCCTCACCATCTAGTGAGTCACGCCCCAGATTCCCGAACAGTTCATCATTGCCACCCCTGCCAAAGATCCTATCATTACCCCCCAAGCCCAGCGTTCTGCGGCCCCCATCAGTATCACGAATGACATCATCACCCTCTGTGCCTTGTGCATTAGGAGTATTTGCAATATCGATGTTAGCCATGACTTCTTAGAAATTCCTGAAATTTATTTCGTCCTGAATTCTTAGCATATGTGAAAAAAATACTGAAATCAAGTCAAATCAATAGGATTTAGTAGGGATTCTTTTACCTATCCCGATCGATCTCAGTCGCATAAAGTAGGATTTAGTGGCTGAAATATCAAATAGTAGGATAAGGTAGGATTGCAATAGGCAAAACCCAAACCTCGACTCGACCTATGGACATTCAAGAAGTCTTAAAAATAGCTGACCAAATCCTATTCACTAAGACAGGCAAACACCTCAATCACCTACAAGAAGGTATACTGCGCGGTACTTGGCAACGCCAGAAATACCCGGAAATTGCCACAAACTGCCACCGTAGCGAAGCTCATGTCAAGAAAGTCGCAGCACAATTATGGAAGCTTTTATCAGAGATATTAGGTGAAGACATCAATCAATCTAACTTTGGATATACAGTGGAAAGATTGCAATTATCCATAGTTGAATCAAAAATTGGAAAATATTCTGCACAAAATGATAATTCCAGTGTTTTGGGAATAGGGCTGTTTCATTCTCAAGAAAACGATAATTTTGTAGGGGTAGTGTCCCTACGCCGACCCTATTTGTCTACATTTTGTATGTGTTTGAGAGCTCGGGCAGGCACGGGGACACCGCCCCTACAAGAGAATGAAATAGCTCTGGTTTGTGGGAACTATCTTCAATCCTTAGAAACAGCAAAGTTAGAAAAGCAGAATCAGGTGACCTGTAGCAATACTCAGCCTAAAAAACGACTAGACTTATCCGATGCACCAGAACCCAACTTATTCTATAACCCCACATCTGAACTCACCATCCTCAAGCAGTGGATTTGGGAAAACCGCACCCGTCTCATCACCATATACGGCTTATCTGGCATTGGCAAAACGTCACTAACTCTCCAACTAATCCCAGAAGTTCAACATGAATTTGACTATATTATTTACCGCAGTCTCCGCAATTCTCCACCCCTGCAAACCCTGCAAACAAACTTAATTCAATTCGTTTCGCAGCAACAAGAAATTAAATTGCCATCACTTATTGAGCATTTGCGTTCATCCCGCTGTCTCATCATCCTTGATGACATACAAACAATTTTCAGCAGCGGACAACTCGCAGGCAATTACCAACCAGGCTATGAAAATTACGGCACATTCTTCAAAGAATTAGCAGCATCATCCCACAACAGTTGCCTAATCCTCCTGAGTTGGGAAAAGCCCAGAGAAATTGCGGCCCTAGAAGGCGAAAATCGTCCTTGTAAATCGCTGCAACTCAACGGTTTGGGCGCGGAAGCACGGGAAATATTCAGAGAGAAAAGATTAGCAGAAGAGGAGAAATGGTCACAACTGATTGACCTTTACCGAGGCAATCCCTTATGGTTAAATATAGTTGCAACTATGATTCAAGATTTATTCGGCGGCAGCGTTTCCGAGTTTCTCTCCTATGATACCCTATTTTTAGGTGATTTAGAATCTCTGCTGCACCAGCAGTGCGATCGCCTATTTGACTCAGAAAAACAAGTGATATCCTGGTTAGCTCGTGAAGCCACACCAGTTGAAATATCCAAATTTTCAGCCAATCTGGAATTATCCCCATCAGCCTTATTACAAGCTGTGCAATCCTTGAGACGGCGTTTATTAATTGAAAAAGTGAAACAAGGTGAGAAAACGCTTTTCACACTCCAGCCTGTATTGATGGAGTATGTGAAAAACCAGTTCCTAAAGGTTGGATAGTTTCAGGCTTCTCATGGGAGGCTAGAAACCGGGTTTCTACGAAATTTTGTGTTTAGTAGCGAGAAATCTACGCAGAAACCCGGTTTCTGAGGACACAACTATTTTTATGGGAGGCTAGAAACCGGGTTTCTACGAAATTTTGTGTTTAGTGGCGAGA
>NZ_JAEQCX010000034.1:0-12214 GCF_020738035.1 Microcoleus sp. PH2017_28_MFU_U_A | reverse complement strand
TATTTTTATGGGAGGCTAGAAACCGGGTTTCTACGAAATTTTGTGTTTAGTGGCGAGAAATCTACGCAGAAACCCGGTTTCTGAGGACACAATTATTTTGCTCGAAAAGTCGCTCTTTTAGGCATTTATCGCAGGCGACACACCCTACGACTGGCATATCTTTGGGAATTTCGCTGTACCAGCGGCCAAATGTGCTAACGTAGCGATCGCAAATCCCCAAATTTCAACTATCGGGAGATAGATAACCGTGTTCGCTCAAGCACCTCCAACTCCCAATTACAAATGGTTTAGCTGCATTTCTAGCACTGTTTTCACCGCATTGTGCCTGTTGCCCCTTTCCAACGCTGCTGGATACGCCCAAACTCCCCAAAATAGACTCATCAAAATCGGCGTGGTGCAGCGGTTTGGCACCAAACCCACCGATAAACTGACGCTGAAAGCTTTACCTGGCGATCGCTTAACATTAAGTTACAAAACTCCCCAAGGCATAGAAACTAAAACTACCGCCAGCATCCAGCTAGAAATAGCGAATAAACCTCTGGAAGCGCCATTAGTAGAAGAACGAGTTGTTCTGAGCTCCCACCGCAGTTTTGAGAGTGCAGAAGATAGCGCCAATCAGTGGCGCGCCAAGGGTATTGATGTGGAAATTGCTCAACCTTTGCGCTGGCAAGTTTGGGCAAAAAGAGATACTTATAATTCTCCTATAGTGCGGCGCTGGCTGTTGCAAAGTTTGCAAGCTCAAGGTAACAAAACTGCTTTTTTAGATACGAAAGTTTTTAAACAAATACCTCAAACGTTTTGGCTTTTAAATGGCTTTCGTTTCAACCGCAATGAGTTGGATGTCACGGCGGGAAAAAATGTAATTGAGGTATTTGAACAAACTACCCAAGAGGCGACAGCTATCGATCCAGAAAAAGCTATTCAACAAACTCGCCGTTACGGTGGCAGTTTGCACTTACAAAAAAATTCTTACGGTACTTATACTTTAGTCAATAATGTGCCGACGGAAACTTATTTGCGCGGTGTTGTTCCTCACGAAATAGGGGCTTTTTCGCCCTACGCTTCGATTGTCGCTCAAACTATTTTGGCGAGAACTTACGCGCTGAGAAATTTGCGCCGGTTTGCTGTGGATAATTACGAGTTGTGCGCTGATGTTAACTGTCAAGTTTATAAAGGTTTGACCGAAGTTTTCCCGCAGAGCGATCGCGCGATCGCCCAAACAGCAGGTTTAGTCCTAACTTACGAAAATCAGCTCGTAGACGCGCTCTATTCAGCGTCTAGCGGCGGCGTAACGGCGACTTTTGGCGATGTGTGGCACGGCCCAGAACGTCCATATTTGCGATCGATCGTCGATTCCCCCAAAAACCTCTGGGATTTGACAAAGCAGAGCTTGTCTGACGAAACCAACTTCCGCCGCTTTATGACTCTGAAAGCAGGGTTTAATGAGGAAAAAGAAGAAACCTTCCGCTGGCGCGAAGAAGTCTCACTGACATCAATTGGTGGATTTCTGCGGCAGTATCTTCAGAAGAAAAAGCACCCGCTAGCTAATTTTAAAACTCTCACCAAAGTTGAAGTGGTGGAAAGGTCGGCGGCTGGTCGAGTTTTGCAAATGAAGGTACAAACTGATTTGGGCCCCATCGATATTGACAAAGATGAGATTCGCAATGCTTTTTATCCGCCGATTAGCACGCTGTTTTATCTAGATCCAATTTACAATCCTGACAAAACTCTTAACGGCTATGCTTTTGTCGGAGGCGGTTTCGGACACGGCGTGGGAATGAGTCAAACTGGTTCTTACAATTTAGCTAATTTGGGCTGGAATGGCGATCGTATTCTGAGTTTTTATTTTCCCGGTGCTCAAGTTGTGCCCCTCAACGATTCCATTACATTTTGGCGGGAATAGCATCAGATTCGCCATAAGATTCGGCGGTTGAAACCGCGTCTAGACAAACAAAACCCGGATGGTGCGTGGGTTGAAGAGTGGCCGGTTAAAATTACGTTATCTTCTTTCTTCAGTCCGCGGAGGCGGACATCGTTTGTATAGACGCGGTTTCTAACCGTACGTCTGCTGCGGACATCGTTTGTATAGACGCGGTTTCTAACCGTACGTCTGCTGCGGACATTTTTTGTATAGACGCGGTTTCTAACCGCACGTCGGATCTTTATCGCCGTCTTTCAATACAAAAACCCAGTTTCTTAACGTAATTAAGCTGAAACAGCTCAATTACGAAAACCAGAAACCGGGTCAATTAGCGCACCGCGCCTGTGAATCCTTTCTTAGTAGAGAGATTCTTCTTGGTGAGTTTCGATCGTACAATCAGACTTAGGATAAGCGACGCAGGTCAGAACAAATCCGGCCTCGATTTGGTCATCATCCAAGAAAGATTGGTCAGATTGGTCAATTTCGCCAGCAGTAATTTTGCCAGCGCAGGTGGAGCAAGCTCCAGCGCGGCAAGAATACGGGAGGTCGAGTCCTGCTTCTTCGGCAGCATCAAGAATGTAAGTATCGTCATCAACGTCAATGGTCTGGTTGATTCCTTCGGCTTCGCTGATGAGGGTAACTTTGTAAGTTGCCATGCACTAATCCTCTCAAAAATTCAACAATATTGATAAGTTTTCCTAATGCAAACTTCAAGGCTCTATCAGCTTTGAGGTGAGCTCTTAGGTTCGTTCCCTTTATGATAGTAGGGGAAAGAAGTAAGGTTGCAACACTTATTTACAAAAGATTTGAATGGGATTAGTTATAACTTTTTCTAATTTCATCTTGATTACTTATACCTATGTTGGGATCAGCCGTGTGATACTGTTGCCGCAAGACTTACGCCAAATAACCCGGTTGCGGAAAAAAATCCTGTTTTGAACCCGACAACCAAAAAATCCGATTTTTGGTATGCGGTGTGTCATCGACTTTCAGCCAGACTTGCTGGAATTTGTCCCCGCAGCCATGGACAGTTGACAGTTGACAGTTGACAGTTGACAGTTGACAGTTGACAGTTGACAGTTGGTAGGGGCGGTGCCCCGCCGTGCCCGCCCTCAGTGGACAGGTGCACAGTGGACAGTGGACAGTTGCACAGTGGACAGTTGCACACTACGGGAATCAAACCATTTATGCTTAAAGGGTATCGGCTCTATTCATGAGATTATTTATGTCCTCACCGATGTGGCGGTTGCGATATATCGCACCAGACTTGGGTGCTCAAAGCCCGCCTAAATCGCACCACAGCCTAAAATCTGCACGATGGAACTCTGGGCTCCTGCACTGCAAGTCTTTAACTATACTAAAATCTAAAATCTAAAATCTAAAATCTAAAATCCTATGACTCAAATCAATACTGGCATTGGTTTTAAAGTAAATTCTCCTATTCGCGTGGGGATTGTGGGTACTGGTTTTGCGGCTAAGTTGAGGGCCGAGACGTTGGTAGCTGACGCCCGATCGCACTTAGTAACAGTCGCGGGCCGCAACCCGGATAAAACCGCAGCATTTTGTCAAACATTCGGCGCCGAGGCTGAGGTTTCTTGGCGCAAGTTGGTAGAAAGAGATGATTTAGATTTGGTAATTGTCTGTACAGTGAACCGCGATCATGGGGCGATCGTCCTGGCGGCGTTGGAAAATGACAAGCACGTTGTGGTCGAATATCCTCTATCTTTAGATGTGTCTGAGGCCGAAAGGGCGATCGCCCTTGCCGCCCAAAAGCAAAAACTCCTCCACATCGAACACATCGAACTGTTAGGCGGTTTGCATCAAGCAATCAAAGAATCCTTACCATTAATCGGTAAAGTTTTTTATGCCCGCTACATTACTATTACCCCTCAGCGTACCGTACCGCAGCGCTGGACTTTTCAGCATTCCCTATTTGGCTTTCCCTTAATCGGGGCAATTTCTCGACTTCACCGATTTACTGATTTGTTCGGAGAAGTCGGAACCGTTAACTGTCAAACTCAATTTTGGGACACTCAGCCGGATTTCTACAAAGCTTGTTTGTGCAACGCACAGTTACGCTTTACCAATGGCGTTGTCGCTGAAGCTGTTTATGGAAAAGGAGAGACTTTTTGGCAGTCGGAAAACATTTTTACCATCTACGGAGAAGCAGGAACGCTGATTTTTACTCCCGAATCCGGTCAATTGATTCAGGGAGAAACTCGGCAGGCGATCGCAGTAGGAACGCGGCGCGGTTTGTTTGCTAAGGATACGGATATGGTGTTAGACTGTTTGTTAAACGGTACGCCGTTGTACGTCAAGAATACCAGTAGTTTGTACGCTTTGAAATTAGCGGATGCTGCGAGGCGTTCGAGCGAGACTAGGCAAAAATTGGCGATCGACAATTCGTATAGCAGTTCGAGCGAAAGATGAGTTCATTCAGTTGACAGTTGACCTGGGACAGTTGACCTCTGGTGCATCTCAATGCAAGCGAATATATCCGTAGGGGCGAAGCATGACCGCAGAAAATAGGAGATGATAACTAATAACTTATATGCGGTCATGCTTCGCCCTCTTCCTTGCGCCAGATGCACCCGTTAACCTCTACCTGGAAGTCCGAGGATTGGAGTAATGAATCGTCTGTTTTTAATTTATCAAGGGCGCTCGGGACTCCGGCTTTCAACCATTTTTTCCTGGTAAGCTTGAGGAATAGGTAATCGGGGAAAAGTTAATAGGTAATGAAAAAAGGTAATCGGCAATCACCGAAAAACTTGTGGTTCAAAACCTTTCCTCCCCATTAGCCATTAGCCATTACCAGACATAGTTCATCTATCTAAAAAAGGCTATATATTTTTGCAATCAAATGGCAGTAACTACACATCAACTGATTCAGTGGAAACAGCAAGGGCGTCGAATTGTGGCGCTGACTGGTTATGATTATGCGATCGCCCAACTACTCGACCAAGCAGGCACTGACATCATCCTCGTCGGCGATTCCCTCGCCATGCCAATATTGGGCTACGAAACAACCCTACCCCTAACCCTCGATGAAATGCTGCACCACGCTAAAGCAGTTCGTCGCGCAGTCAAGCAAGCATTAGTTGTTGTGGATTTGCCATTTTTGACTTACCAGGAAAGTTCCCAGCAAGCCATGCACTCGGCCGGGAGAGTTTTGAAAGAAACCGGCGCTCAAGCTGTAAAATTGGAAGGCGGATATCCAGCAATGGCGGCCACCGTTTCGCACCTAACATCCGCCGGGATTCCAGTGATGGGACACGTTGGTTTAACTCCCCAGTCGGTACACCAACTCGGTTACAAAAAACAAGGCAAAACAGCCGAATCTGCCGATCGCATCAAAGCCGAGTCGATCGCACTTCAAGAAGCCGGTGCCTTTGCGATCGTCCTAGAACACATTCCCCCAGACTTAGCTGCTCAAATTACCCAAAAACTAACTATTCCCACCATTGGTATCGGCGCGGGGCCGCACTGCGACGGACAAGTTTTGGTTACTTCCGATTTGTTGGGACTTTCCGAAAAACAACCGCCTTTTGCGAAAGCTTACGTCAATTTGCGATCGACAATTACCCAAGCCGTCCAAGATTATTCCCTAGAAGTTAGAGAACGAAAATTTCCCCCATTGTAAACCATAAATCGAACTGACTCGCTCGCCAGCAGATTGAATACTACTTAGCGGGTTGTTGACTCGCCTTGTAGGAGTTCGCACCCCTAGCAGCATCTGTTTTGCCGATCGCGATCGCCCGCAATTACCGCTAAAATTGAAAAATCTCAACTTCAATACGGTTTACTTAAGATGGTCATTGCGAGGAACGAAGCAATCTCCGTATCTATTTCTCATAGGGTTTTACCCCCAGGGCGCTCTTAAGTAAACGGTATTGTAGTATAATAGAACAAAGTAAAGAACCGAAAACAATGAAAGCAAGGTATCAATACAGATTCTATCCAACCGACCAACAACGACAGAGATTGGCTCAATTGTTTGGTTGTGTTCGGGTAGTTTGGAATGATGCTCTTGCCCTTTCTAAACAGTCTGAAAAAAAACCCAAATCTGCCGAACTTCAAAAAGTAGTAATCACTCAGGCAAAACAGACTGAAAAAAGAGCTTGGTTAAGTGAAGTATCAAACATCCCGTTGCAACAATCTGTAGCGGATTTAGAAACGGCTTTCAAGAACTTTTTTAACTCCGGTAAAGGAAAGCGGAAAGGTCGTAAAATTGGCTATCCTAAATTCAAAAAGAGGACGAATAGTCAATCGGCAAGACTCACTCGCTATGGATTCTCGCTCAAAGGTGATGGTGTCTATCTAGCCAAGATTGGTATTGTCAAACCCGTTTCGCCTGTGAGAATTACCATCAGAACCTAGTTCTGTTACAGTCATCAAAGACTGTGCTAATCGGTATTTTCTGAGCTTTGTAGTAGAGATTCAACCAACTCAGATTGAGGCGAAAAATCCTAGTATTGGGATAGACTTAGGGGTTAAGACCTTTGCGGTGATGAGCAATGGCGAAAAAGCCCAAAGCCCTAGCTATAAAAAGCTAGACCGAAGAGTTCGCAAACTACAGCGTAAGTTAGCCCGTCAACCCAAAGATTCTAGGAGGAGAAATATAACTCGAATCAAAATCGCCAAGCTGCACAACCGAATTGCTGATACCCGTAAAGATTTTCTGCACAAATTATCAACCAAAATAGTCAACGAAAACCAAGTGATTGTTTTGGAAGATTTGAACGTGTCGGGAATGGTCAAGAATCGGAGGCTTTCCAGAGCGATTAGCTTGCAAGGGTGGAGGGAGTTTAGGACTCTCTGTGAGGCCAAGTCTGAGAAGTTTGGCAGGGAGTTTAAAGTAGTTAGTAGATGGGAACCGACTAGCCAAGTTTGTTCAGACTGTGGCTTCAAATGCGGCAAAATAGATTTATCTATTCGTTCAGTGCTTTGTCTGAGTTGTGGCACTGAGCAAGATAGAGACGAAAATGCTGCTAAAAATATAGAGCAAGTCGGGATGGGGAATCGCCACGACTCTAAATGGGCGCAGAGACAGAGTAAGACTACTCCGGTAGCATCAGTCGGTGAAGCGTCAAGAATCACCGTCCGCGACGGTCGGTGAGTATTTCAATCGATCTCAAATGTCAAATCTCCAATCAAAAATCAAAAATCTACAATCCAGATACCAAAATGTGATAAAAATCACTGACAGCAAGCATCACCTAAATGTAGAAAATGGTGGCGACCAACAACTAGCTTCAAAACGGGCAGCGAAGTGGCGGTTAAGCTAAAAAAATTGTAGTTCCGTTCAAAACAAATTGAAGTCATCGCTCGAACGTGTTAAGGAGGCTAATTGATGGTATATGCAGAAAATTGGTCGCAGCCGTCTATCTTGGAGCTAGCGCGATCGGGCAACTTTCAGGCCCTGAATTACTGGATTGACAGCTTGCTGCGACCCGAAGGGATTTATGCCCGCGTCGAACAGGCTCAAGCCGGCTGCGTCCAAATCCTAGTAGAATTCCAACGCGGATTTGCACCAGAGAATACATTACTGGGGAGCACTCTCCGCGAAGGCTTAGTTAAATTTATTTGTCACCAACTCTGGAGACTCAACTCGCCAGCAGTAGAAGGAGTGCGAATTCACGCGCGCTTGGCTGGGGAACCAGAGATTCTCTGGAAACAGTCAGTCCGAATTGTGACTCCAGCCAACCGCAACCAGCGGCGTTACCGTTCCCTATTGGTCGTCGATTGGGTTAAATTTAAAACATATCGTTCTCTGCTGCTAGTGGGCTCGGCACTGGCATCATTTATTTTAGGGTGTTGGCTGAGCTACCACGAGGCTGTAGCCCTACGGCTAATGTCTCCAGCCTCCCCTTACCAGCAAGCTGCGGTAATGTCGGGGCCGCCTCCCAAACGTCCGGATGCGGTGCAAGCGGCCTTAGAATTAGTACCTGTAGTGCAACAAAAGCAGGTTGCTAATCCCTACGACCCCACCGTAACGCTGATGTTCGGAGGAAATGTGAATCTATCGGATGCGATCGCCGCATCTGCTGGCAACGATTACCATTGGGCTTTTGCCAATATGGACGAGTACCGGCAAGCAGATGTATCGATGGTTAATCTAGAAAACCCCCTGACTCGCTCTACCTTGGGTTCTGGCAAAAAACAATTAAATTTTAAAGCCGATCCAGAATCGGTGAAAGTATTAACAGCAGGAGGAGTGGATATTGTCAATCTGGCAAACAGCCACGCTATGGATTACGAGGAACCGGGGCTGGTGGAAACTATAAATACTCTAAATAATGCTGGTATAGGGCATCTGGGAGCCGGTAGAGATATCAAAGAAGCAAGGCGTCCAGATATTATTGAGGTTAAGGGTCAGCGGATCGCGTACCTCGGTTATTACGATGCTGACCTTCATGCTGCCGACCAAGGTAAGGCTGGCACCAACCCCCGGCGTAACAATCGGGTGGCAGAGGATATTCGAGCTCTCAAAGGTCAGGTAGACTGGATTATTGTTAATTACCACTGGGGAGTCGAATTGGCAGATTATCCCGGGGACTGGCAGATAGATTTGGCTCGGTTCACGATCGATCAAGGTGCAGATTTGGTAGTGGGACACCATCCCCATGTCCTGCAAGGTGCCGAAGTTTACAAGGGTCGCCCGATTGTTTACTCGTTGGGTAATTTTATATTCGGCGCGAATGCTCGCAGCGATTACGATACCGCAGTCCTGAAAGTATCGCTCAAAGACAGGAATATGAAGGTAGAATTTTTGCCTGTGGAGGTGAAAAAGTTTCAGCCGAAAGTGGTGAATGGAGCAGCGGGCGATCGCATCCTCAAACGCGTCGAACAAATTTCTAGTATATTCGATCGACCGATGCGCTCTTCTGTGGTTCTAGAGGCCCCAATCAACCCAGGATTGGCACCAAAAACTCCAAATTCGACCTTGCCAGGAGCACCAAAAAGCGGTACCTACGGGCCCGGGTCGGCTTCCCCAGTCCCCCTGACAGGAGAAACCAATCTGCCAGGCCCAGGACAACCCAAACCTACTCCGATTTTGCCCGCTGTACCGGCTTTGCCCAAACAGCCGGACAACTCCTCAGTTTTCCAGAACGGGGCAGGGCCTGCTAGGTCGTCGAACCCGCCTCCGAGTCAAGATTTGCCATCGCGCGTCAATCGCACTAAACCTGAAAAACCCAGCCGGGAACCAGATCCGTTTACCAAAGAACCATTCATCAAAGAACCGTTTATTTCGCCACCATCTCCGAGTTCGGGAGGGGTACTCAGTCCCCAAAGCTATATTCCCCCAACTGGCGATGTATCTTTCAAAGTCGCACTCAAAGAGCAGCCGACAAACAGAGTCGTTCCCGGCAAAAGCAGCGATCGCGGCTCGCTGCGGCTCGCCCTGCCTCCTATAGCTGCGAACGTGGGGACGGCCAGTGGGAGTCCGAAGTTGACAGTTGACAGTTGACCGCTTGACAGTTTGAGAGCGACCTCTACCTAGAAGGAAGAGGATTGGAGTAATGAATAGTCTGATTTTAATTTCTCCCGATCGGGCGGGCTTTCAACCAATTCTTTCTGGTGATGGGCGAAAATCAACTACCAGCGACCAATTAATAACGACCGATTTACTAACAACCAATGATCGACGACCTACTAACAATGACAAATGTGTTTGCGATCGCGCTGAAGCAAAAGCAGTACAAAACCTATATCCTCTCCGACGAAACCGCAAACTCTACCCTAGAAGTTGTGCCGGAACGGGGCGGTATTGCCACTAGCTGGCTGGTTGAAGGCAAAGAAATGTTTTACTTGGACGCGGAACGGTTCGCCAATCCCGATCGGACTGTACGCGGCGGGATTCCCATCTTGTTTCCCATCTGTGGCAATCTCCCCGACGACACTTACACCCACAAGGGAGTGGAGCGGCAGCTCAAACAGCACGGCTTTGCTCGCGACTTGCCTTGGACGGCGACGGAACAATTTACCGAGGGTTGCGCGGCTCTTACCCTAGTGCTCAAAAGCAGCGAGAAAACCCAGACTGTTTATCCCTTTGATTTCCAATTAGCTTTTACTTATCAAATTAAAGGCAATTCTTTGGAAATTGTGCAGGAATACACCAATCTTGGTGACGAACCAATGCCCTTTGCTAGCGGCTTGCATCCTTACTTTTTAGCACCCGACAAGACAAATCTGCGCTTTGAGATTCCCGGGATGCAGTACAGAGATCACCACACTCACCAGAAAGGTTATTTCACAGGGGTTTTTGACCCGACTCTCGACGAAATAGATGTTTCCTTTGACGAACTGACAGGTCTTGCTGCTACTGTAACTGACGAGGCCCGCGGCTTGCGGCTCACCGTCAGTTACAACTCCAGCTATGGGAAGTTGGTTTTCTGGACTTTGAAAGGCAAGGATTTTTACTGTTTGGAACCTTGGACGGCTCCTAGAAATGCCCTCAATACTGGCGAACACTTGATTTATTTGCAGCCGGGAGCGACTTGCGAGATGCTGGTTCGCATGACTGCAACTTTTTTTTGAAAAACACTTGCTATTTGAAATGATGGGTGCTACTATTAGAAATTGTGTGCGGTAACAATGTTTTCGCGGGTCGCTAGCTCAGCGGTAGAGCATTCGGCTTTTAACCGATTGGTCTCGGGTTCAAATCCCGGGCGACCCATTTTTCAGACAGAACGTAAAAAGTAGAAAGCAGAATAAAATCTAGCTTTCATCACGAATTCGGGGCAATCCCAGCGGGATTGCCCCGAATTTAGTTTTGGGCAATGTGGATTTTTTAAGCCTAAATTGAAATCTGGAAACATAATGCGCGATCGGCAACAAATTGTCTTAAGATTATCGTAAGAATTCAGCTTGTTCAAAATCCACTGTCCAGAAACACAAATAATTAGGAGGAATATCTATGGCGCTTGTACCTATGCGACTGCTGCTCGACCACGCGGCTGAAAATGGTTACGGCCTACCGGCTTACAACGTCAACAACATGGAGCAAATCCAAGCGATCATGCGCGCTGCTGACGAAACCAACAGCCCCGTGATCTTGCAAGCTTCTCGCGGCGCTCGTTCCTACGCTGGCGAAAATTTCCTGCGCCACTTGATTTTGGCAGCAGTTGAAACCTATCCTCACATCCCCATCTCCATGCACCAAGACCACGGCAATGCCCCCGGCACTTGCTATTCTGCCATGCGCCAAGGTTTCACCAGCGTGATGATGGACGGTTCTTTGGAAGCGGATGCTAAGACTCCCGCCAGCTACGAGTACAACGTTGAAGTTACTCGCGAAGTGGTGAAAGTTGCTCATTCGATCGGCGTTAGCGTTGAAGGCGAACTGGGTTGCTTGGGTTCTCTGGAAACAGGGATGGGCGAAGCAGAAGACGGCCACGGCTTTGAAGGCGCGCTTTCCCACGATCAATTGCTGACAGATCCTGAAGAAGCTGTTAATTTCGTCGAGCAAACCGGCGTTGATGCTCTCGCAGTGGCGATCGGCACTTCCCACGGCGCTTACAAATTCACCCGCAAACCGACTGGCGAAATTTTGGCAATCAGCCGCATCGAAGAAATTCACCGCCGCCTGCCAAATACTCACTTGGTAATGCACGGTTCATCTTCTGTACCCCAAGAATTGCTGGAAATCATCAACAGCAACGGCGGCACTATCCGCGAAACCTACGGCGTACCTGTCGAAGAAATTCAAAAAGGCATCAAGTGCGGCGTTCGCAAGATCAACATCGACACTGACAACCGTTTGGCGATTACCGCTGCGGTGCGCGAAGCTTTGTTTGCTAAGCCAGATGAGTTCGATCCCCGCCACTTCTTGAAGCCGTCGATCAAGTATATGCAGAAGGTTTGTAGCGATCGCTACAACTCTTTCGGTTGCGCCGGTCAAGGTACAAAGATCAAGCAAATGTCTTTGGATGATTTTGCAGCTAAGTATGCAAAGGGCGAATTGAGCTCTACTGCTAAGAAGACTGTCGCTGTTTAATAATTTTAGGTTGAAGATTTTAGATTTATCTGAAGTCTAAAGTTTAGATTGCCGGGTAGCTGTGAAGTTGCCCGGTTTTTGTGTGTGGAGAGATGAGAAAGCTAGATAAATCGCCCTTAAAGACTAATCCGGCGGTAAATTTCAGCCATCGGCAGTTCTATATTTAAGCTGTGCAGGACGATCGCCCTTTCAATCCCATCGTACACTTGCCATTGCCAGCGATCGCCCGACGGGCGATCGAGATTGTGATATTGTTCAATATATGGTTCAGCTTGACTGACCAGCAGATATTCACA
>NZ_JAEQCX010000007.1:0-2510 GCF_020738035.1 Microcoleus sp. PH2017_28_MFU_U_A | reverse complement strand
ATTAAAGTCGGCGACCCTCTCACGAGAGCCGCCGCTCTCCAAAACCGTGCGTGAAAATTTCTCTTCACACGGCTCCTCAGTGACTTGGTGCTTGTCACGCATTCCTCATTACCAACATATCCTCATCCCAAAACCAATTCAGTTCGGAGGGTGGTTTAGGCTCGGCACTGTTACAGCCAGATTTTCTGCCAGGACTGCCATCACTGGTAGTCTTTGTGTCGTGGCAATGTCTGTGTAGAAGTTGCCAATTTTTATAATCATCCTTTCCACCTTGCGATTTGGGGATAATATGGTCAATTTCCATCACATCGTTTTCACGGAAAAACAATCCACAGTGGGCGCATTTTCCCTTTTGCCATTTCAAGAGTGATGAGACTCTTGTAGGCATTTCTGGGTTGTTGCCCATTCTTGTACTCCAATAAACCAGATTCCCGTCAAATGGGGACAGTTTGCCTTTGACTTTTACATGACGCACTATTTTAATGCGGGCATGGTCAAGTAACCGAAGTGGGTTTTTCCCAACTTCAGTGGTTGCAAATACCCAGTTATCATCGCCTATGGAGTGCCAATATTTCTTTGACACCCATCCCTTTGATTTCTTTGGGTGGCGGAATTGTGCCCAAGAGACAAGCTTTTGATACACTAGGTCATCTAACTGAGCGTAGATTTCCTTACTTATGACAGTCGAATAGAAGTTAGCCCAACCCCTAATGATAGGGTTTAGTCGCTTAATTAGCGCCGCTTGCGGTGCTGACTTATGGGAGTCAATTACATCTGACAGACGGTCATAATGTGCCTTCACTTTTTCTTGACTTGGGGTAATGATGGTCTTAAAACCGAGTAATTCCCCTTTCGTATTTTTACCTGTATGGTGTTTCCCTTTGGGGAACTGACGTATATTAAATCCAAGGAAGTTGAATCCTGGCTTTTCCTCAACAAAAGTTGAAAGAGTGTGCGTCAGCCGAGTTTTACTGGGTTTTAATTCCAAGCCTATGCCCATTAACCATTCCGAGATTATTTCCCGGCATCTTTGAACAACGGTTATGTCTTCATGGAGAATCACGAAGTCATCGGCGTACCTGATTAAAGTAGCTCCTGGCTGATAGCCAGCGTATTGACCTTTCTTGACAATTGTGCCACTAGGAAAGGCGCTTTTTATCCGGTTTTCCATCCCGTGGAGGGCTATATTTGCCAAAAGCGGCGAAAGACATCCGCCTTGTGGCGTTCCCTCAGATGTAGGAAACAACTGCTTACCATCCATCACCCCCGCTTTTAACCATGCACGAATTTGACGGCGAGATACAGTCGAAACACTTCGATATGTCAGCATCAAGTACAAACTTTTGTTTATACCTGATGGAGTTAAAGATTGCTTCGATTGCATCATGACATGACCTTCCGGCTCTGAACCCGTATGAGTTTGGTTCAAATCGCGCTTCCCATTCTGGTTCTAATGCCAGTTTGACAAGCGTTTGCAAGGCGCGGTCATCCATTGTAGGTATTCCTAAAGGTCGCTTCTCGTCACGTCCAGGCTTGGGAATCCATACACGCCTAGTCGGGCTGACCTTAGAACCCAGTTTTATTTGATTTATCAAGGCAAGACGGAGATTAGGAGTCAGCGATTTAACGCCGTCTACACCTGCTGTCTTTTTGCCGCAATTATCCTGGGTAACTCTACGAACCGCTAACGCTCTTGCTGACCAAGAATTCATCAGCGTTTTTTGGAGTCTGCGATATGTTTTTACATCGCCACGTTGAGAGGCTTGATAAATTCTCTGTTGCAGCTTATACACTCTACGTTCTAGCTTTCGCCAGTTAATAGAACGCCATTCCACCGTAGTCTTTAAACTCGTATTAGACATATTTACTGCTACTGGAAACTTTATTTTCCAAATCACCGTGATTCTGTCTGCCTATCCTCACCATTACAGTCAGGCGTTTTGCTTTTGAATCAATCTTGCCTACTCTTCGTATTAGTTAGCACCTACTCAATCATTGAAGACTGAGAACGGACGAGAGGTTACTTCGTTTCTGATAGTCATTGTTTGAGTTTTTAGAGCGGTACTATCCACCGGGTTTAGAGGAAGTGCTTGTTGGTCAACCAGGAACTTGCCAACTCCCCATTATCCTTGCCCATTTTGGGACTCCCAACGTAAACAGCCTGATTTCGCTGGTTATTCATGACGATGGTTCAAATGTACCTTTGTATTCCTACTCATGAACTCTTGCTCGGTGTTTACCAGGTTAGGCTTCCAGTATTGACACCTTTCACCCCCGCTTCAGGGATTGATGGCTAGTCGCTACCCTGGGGGACGCAATTCTTGACTGCGCTCTGTGTGCTTTCACTCCTGCACCTGGAGGGTGGGACTTAGTTTTCTAGGATACTTACCTCACCCACATGACTATCAAATTGTCTTGCCGAAGCCTCTTCTTTTGGGAGAAGATTCTTGTGTAGCTTGCGGGTAATCCTCTACCCATTTCAGGGTTAGTTTCTACCCAACGAATCGCAC
>NZ_JAEQCX010000006.1:0-1443 GCF_020738035.1 Microcoleus sp. PH2017_28_MFU_U_A | reverse complement strand
GTAATTGCTCAACTAGGGGAAAAAATGGAGCCATCAGTAGAGAGAGCTTGTTGAATAGATTGATAAGCAGTTAAACCCTGACGCTTGCCAGTATTGACAACGGAACGAACGGCAGCAAACAAATCTCTGCCCCATTCCGAACGAAATCCATTAGTCACACGGCGAAATATCACACTCATCCTAATCGCCTGTTCACTACTATTATTTGTTGGTGGAATCGCCGCATCTTCCAGAAATAGAAATAAATTGTCAATTAGCCCACCATAGCGTTTTCGTAACCGGATACCATCCGGATGATGTGGCGCTAAACTCAAAATCCCGGTTAATCTTTCCTGTAAATTGTCTCGATATCGATTGAGTCTGGCATCGTCGATTTTTGATCGTCGTCGATGGATGATAAAAGCTCTTAATAATAACCTCTTCATCGCTGGGGCAAAAATTCTGTCTCCAGCATCAATCGCATATTGGCAATCCCGTAATTGATGAGCCAAACACACTTGCCATTGTGGTGCGGGATGATTTTTTTGAGCGCTAAATAAATCTGACACCCAGATATCGGGACGATGTTCTGCGAGAACTTCGTTAATTACCCCAGTCCCTCGACTCGGACGGATGACGTGTAAACAAACATCCTGGTTCTGAAACACCCACTCCCACTGATTCTGTCCGTTAACTCTCGCACTCGTTTCATCTGAACAAATTAATTTTGCCCGCCGCAACCGTTGTAGTATTTGACTTACTTGGTCGTCTAAACTGGTTTTGACTTTTGCCAACAGGTTTGCGATTGCTCCTTCGGATATCTTGAGTCCAAAGACTTCTCCAAATATAGACGATAGCCGTTCGTAACTGATGGCATGAGTGTAACGGAGATATGTAACTAAGCTTTGAATTGAACTGCCAAACGGTGAACCTGGTTCCATTCCCAATGGTACAGGTGCAACATACTTGGTTTGACAGCACGCACACTGACCACCATAACGTTCTATTCGGGTGATAATGGGGCGAATTGGGGGTAGTTCGATTTTTTCGTAGACGGATTGCAATTTTTGGGTGGCGGCGGTGACTTTCTCTCCACACTGGGGACAATTTTTGAGTTGGGCGATGATTGTTTGGTCGGGATGAGGATGTAGTTCTCTTCCCCCTCCCGCTCTTCCTAGGCTTTTTTGTCTTTTGCTCCCCTCTATTTTCGAGGGCTTAATGTTGGGCTTGAATCCTTTGGACGGTGGAGTGCTGGAATTTTTGCTCGTTTTTTTAGGAGATGGCTCTGGCTCTGATTTTGGTTCGTAGGTGGCTAATATTGCGCTGAGTTTTTGGATTTTCTCCCATAGCTCTACTATCAAGGCTTCTTTTGCCTCGTTCGATAGTTGTTTTAAGTCGGGGAGTTTTTCCATTCCTTTATCTAATGTCTATCTCGTCTTCTTGTCAAGGGGGTTGAGCAATTAC
>NZ_JAEQCX010000142.1:0-16870 GCF_020738035.1 Microcoleus sp. PH2017_28_MFU_U_A | reverse complement strand
CGTTGTAGGGACGGATGCCGACTAAACGGGCGATTTCGATCTGACGCAGGCAGAAGCCGATCAGTGCGAAGGCGCCGTGGAGGGCGACAAATGCCCACAGGCCACCGAGTTGGAACCAGCGGGTGAAGTCCCACTGTGCTTCGGGGCCCCACAGGAACAGCAGGGAGTGTCCGAGGCTGTTGGCTGGGGTGGAGACTGCTACGGTGAGGAAGTTGGCTCCTTCGAGGTAGGAACTTGCCAAACCGTGGGTGTACCAAGAGGTAACGAAGGTGGTGCCGGTTAACCAGCCACCGATTGCCATGTAAGCGCAGGGGAATAGCAGGATGCCAGACCAGCCTACGAAGACGAAACGATCGCGCTTGAGCCAGTCGTCGAGTACATCAAAGATGCCTCTTTCGTTCTCGGCGCGTCCGACTGCGATTGTCATTACGCTAATCTCCAAATAGATATAATTACGACGGATTTGTCTCTAGTCATTATTGCCCAAATGTTGATCTGCTTAACAGAAAATGGGTTGAATTATGAACAGAGTTTACTTTTCTTTACCGTATTTAAGATTATAGGGGTAATTCTTTACAATGGCAAGCATTTCTTCAAGAAGTTCGGGATCTTGACTGGTTCGGGAAGTCCTCTAAGTTCTCGAATAAACCCGGAATCCTTGCCGGCACGGGGGCAGCGCCCTTACAGCAAGCGATGTTTTTTACCGCAATACTTTGTTACAGCCCGTCGGAAAAGTAAAAAACCGGGTTTTTTGAGTCCTGTCCTAAGTCCTGTCCTAAGTCCTGTCCTATATATATACTGAGGGTAGAGTTCCAAACTTAGGTTTTTAAGACTATATGTTCAGCATTGACATGATTGTGAAGAACACGCCCGTCTCGCTGTCGGTGCAGCGGAAATCGGTGGAGGACGCTGAGGCTGTTTACCAGCAGGTTTTAGAGGCAATGCGTAACTCCCAACCGCAAATTTTGGAACTTACTTGTGAGAAAAATACTGAGAAAAAGGTAGCTGTTCTCAGCAGCGAGATTTCTGGGGTGGTGATTTCTCAGAAATCGGGAAGTGCTTCTACGGGAAGAGCACCGGGTTTTGTTTCGATGACTTTGGCAGAATGAGGGCTGGGGGTGTGGGCGCCGATATGGGCCAGTCAGCGGTTGCTGTGCGGGATTTGGGTTTTTGCTGGCCGTCGGGCGATCGAGTTTTGCAAGGTTGCTCTCTGGATGTACCCAAGGGTGAGTTTTGGATGCTTTTGGGTACTAACGGTAGCGGCAAATCTACGCTGCTGAGGCTGATGGCTGGGCTGCTGCACCCCCAATCGGGCGAAATTGATCTGGGCGGGCGCGTGGGTTTTGTGTTCCAAAATCCCGATCACCAGTTGGTAATGCCGACGGTGGGTGCGGATGTGGCTTTTGGTTTGGTTGAGGAAAGGCTTTCTAATCTTCAGGTGCGCCAGAGGGTGGCTGAGGCTTTGGAGGCGGTGAATTTGCTGGATTTACAACGGCGGCCGATTTATGCTTTGAGTGGGGGCCAGAAGCAGCGGATTGCTTTGGCTGGGGCGATCGCCCGTCATTGCGAAATTTTGCTGTTGGATGAACCTACGGCTTTGTTAGATCCTGATTCTCAGTTGGATTTGGTGGCGGCGGTGCAGCGGTTGGTGAAAAATCGCGGGATTACGGCTTTGTGGGTGACTCACCGTTTGGATGAGTTGAATTATTGTGATGGGGCTTTTTTGTTGGAAAAAGGCCAGGTTGTCGATCGGGGAGATCCGGCGCGTTTGAAGCAGCGGTTGATGCAAAGCCAAGATGTTTAGCGATCGAGCAATTTTAGAATATGGTGTCATTAGAATATGGTGTCATTGTTCTTGAAAATATGTTGTCATTGCGAGCGTCTTAGCGAAGCAATCTCTGGGCTCTGCGATTGCTTCGCTAAGATCTCGCAATGACATTCAAGGACTCGCAATGATATTCAAGGACTCGCAATGACATTCATCGCAATCCTCGATCGCGCAACCAAGCGTCAGCCCAAATTGTATCAGCCTCTGACAGCGCTGGTATGACTTCCCAGTTACGATAATCTATCTTGAGATCGTAACTTGCTACGTCGTAAATTTCAGTGAATAACTCCTGTAAATTGATTACAGGTTCCGTATCACCCGATCGCAGTGGCAAAGGAAAAGCTGGCATCGGGTTCTGCACGTTAAAAGCGTACAAATCTGCTCTGGGGCGGCGATTTCCCCGACACACCAAAACGCTATAGTGACTTTCAATGTCATTACCAATAACTGGCATTTTTTCACCGCGCCGCAATAAATCTATTTCAATTAAATGAGTGCGGCTACCTAAAATCTCTTCTCGCTTTTTTTCGTACATTTGTCGTCCTTTTCCTGTGCGTTTATTGCTAGGCGAGAGAATTTCAATGAGGGTGATTAATTCTTGGTTTCCCCTTTCTCTAATTTCTAAATAGCCTTCCCGAACCTGGTATGGCATGGGAATATTCACTGTTAATGGTTGTGTTGGTGGATCTGCAACGGCTACGTTTGATGTTATTAATTCGGTTGTGGTTCTTGGCTGAATTACGTTTACATCAGGAATGCCAATTGATAAATTGTCGTCAGCGGTTTCATACATTCTCACTTCTACAGACACTAAATACTTAGGACGTAGTTGTGGAGATAACAATCTGGCAATTTCAATAATTAGCCAGTGGTGTAGGGCAGGCCAGAGTTCTGGATGCTCTAAATACGGATCCATACCGGGAAAGGGAGATGGCATTGATTTGACTCCTTGACTTAAGTCTATTTATAGTTTAGCAAGACTTTTTTGGAACAATTAGGGCGATCGCACATTTTGCATTTATTGCCACAGTCCGCCTGGGGTTTGAATCTGACAGAAGTCTCCAAAAGAACAGGTATTCCCTATACCACGATCGTCACCTATGCCAATTCTCCAGGTATGGCAATTGTAGACTATACAGCCTTGGATAAGATGGCTCGGGTGTTCGATATTGCGATCGAGGATTTGGTTGAGATATTAGAACAGTAAACTAATTTTTAGGTGGCAACCTGGAATTAATTCCGTTGCCAGTTATATAATTTGCTCAAGATAACTGTTCAATCTCCGATTCTTCAACTAAATTGATATTGTTTTATTCAGAATCAACACATTTTCCCTCTTCCCTCTGGGTGCATCTCAATGCAAGCGAATATATCCGTAGGGGCGAAGCATGACCGCAGTCAATATGGGATTATAACTAATAACTTATATGCGGTCATGCTTCTTCAGGCTTCAAAAACCAGATGCACCCTTCCCTCTCTTTAACCAAAACTTTTTCGGTTAACTATTTAATTTTTAATTTTTCTCTATCTCATTCAGCTTTTGGGCGACTAGCTTCCTGACTTATGTAAATATTTTCTGCAATTGGCATAGCATCTCTAGTCCATAGAGGTTGCATGATTTTTTATTGCAGACTAGGATAATGCAATAATGCGCGAATAGCTTCCAGTAGCACTTACGCACCATAGCCAGGTGTAAGTCAACGACAGCGGATTGCCCCTTATTTCACCCTATATGTAGGGGCTGTGCCTAAGTCCTGTTCAAGGAGATATTTAATGAATCGTAATAATTGGCGACTACCTGTAACTGGGCTGCGGTTTTTACTTTTTGTGCTGTTGGTGATGGGCATATTTTTTAGAGTTGTCAATATCGATCGCAAATTCTACTGGTTTGATGAAACTTACACTTCCTTGCGAGTGTCTGGCTACTCAGGGAAATCTGTTCAGGAGCAAGTATTCAATGGGCCAGCAGTCACTAGCCAAGATTTACTGAAATATCAGAGCATTAATAATAAAAATAACGAAATCGATACTATTAAGGGTTTAGCAGCAGAAGAAGGTCAACTGCCACCACTCTATTTTCTGATAGCGCGATTTTGGGCTAAATTGTTTGGAACTAGCGTTACAGCCATGAGAAGCTTGCCTGCTGTGATTAGTTTACTACAGTTTCCCTGCGCTTATTGGCTCTGCCTGGAATTGTTTGAGTCTCCCATGGTGGGATGGGTAGCAATGGCATTGATATCGGTTTCGCCCATCCACGTGCTGTACGCTCAGGAAGCACGACCCTATTCTTTGTTGACTGTGTTAACTTTGCTATCCAGTGCGGTTTTGCTGCGGGCTATGCGACTTAAAACTAACCTGCAATGGGGAATTTATACAGCAATTACAGTAGTCAGCATTTACACTCATCTTTATGGTTTACTTGTTTTGATAGCACATGGAATCTATCTACTTATAATTGAAAAAGTGAGATTGAGTAAAACCACTTTTTCTTATGCTATCGCCTTTGCAGTCACGCTAATCGCAGGTTTAATCTGGTATTTGACCATCATTTATTGCCGACCTCTGCACGCTAATCCAAGCCTGCTGCAACCAGAACCTAAAATAGCGTTGACATCTTTAATGGCAAGGTGGATCGGGAATAGTAGCAGGATTTTTTTTGATATAAATATTGATGCGATGAGCTCATTCAAAAAGATGCTCCCTGCGATTCCTGTGATTTTATTTTTATTACTTTTAGTGGCATATTCGATTTATTTTGTCTGCCGCCACACTTCCCAACCGATTTACGCTTTCATCTTGGCTTTGATTATTTTTACATCCGTGCCTCTGATGATGGGAGATTTAATTTTAGGTGGACGGCGGCTCTCAGGCTACGCTCGATATCTAATTCCTACTTATCTAGGTTTGCAGTTGGCTGTGGCTTATTTGCTGACAACGAAAATTACTTCTTCTACTGTTAATACCTGGCGGCAGAAGTTTTGGCAGTTGGTTGCAATAGGAGTGTTTTCGGCTGGAGTCCTGTCTTGCACCCTGAGTTCTCAAGCAGAAGTTTGGTGGAATAAAGGTCTGGATCAAGGCAAATTCACTATTCCTATAGCCCGCATCGTAAATCAAGCCAATTCTCCGCTGTTGATTACTGATACTCCGATCGGTGAACTCATTCCTTTGAGCCGTCGGCTCGATCCGAAAGTGAAAATTCTGTGGGGAGATCAATTTAAGCTTGCTGGGCGTCCTAAAAGTTACAGCAATTTGTTTGCATTTCTTCCCAGTGAGAAACTTCAAGAGAGGCTTGAAAAAGAATACAAATACAAGTTAAAGCCTGTTTTTCTTAATTCAGAGGTGACTTACGATACGCGGCTTTGGGAACTTATTGATAAGTGAGTGGCTATGGCGCGTCTAAGTGCAGTAATCTCAAATGCTGACTTTTTTCCTGGGAATTCTCAGGGTATGGCAACTGTAGATTATACAGCTTTGGACAAGATGGCTCGTGGGTTTGAATTTGCGACAATTTAGTTGAGATTTTGGAACAGTAAACGGATTTGTCGATCGCACATTTTGCACTTATTCCAACAGTCCGTCGGGGGTTTAAACCCCCGCCGGAATCTGGCAACAAATGCAAGATATCAGTTCGATCGCATTAAACTTCGATCGCCAATTGCATCAAAATTGGCACGCTGTTTTCATCTAACACAGACACCGCATTCACGAAAACAATTGTATGCGGGACTGCGGGCATTAAGCGGCGCAGTGCGTTTAGGTAAGATTCGGCATCGCGGCGACGGGCGAAGCGGGCGACTGTTAACCGCTGACACTTGGGGAGGTGGCGAATTAGATGCCAAGGTTGAAGTCGATCGCGATATGTCGGTTGTTTTGGTATCATAGGAGTATCCTTCCCACTTTTGTGGGTGGTGAATGAAAGGTGATCGCTCTTGATTTATCAGGTCTGAGGGCGATCGCTATTGACTGTATATTCATTAAATTACGACTACTCGTAATTGTCAAGGGCCAAATGGGACGAATTAGACTGCGAGTTCGAGAACTTGCTCAAGAAAGGGGTTGGACTCTCAGGGAAGTCTCCAACAGAACAGGCATTCCATATACTACGATCGCCACCTATGCCAGTTCTCCGGGTATGGCAACTGTAGACTACACGGCATTGGACAAATTAGTCCGTGTATTTGAGATTCCGATCGAGGATTTAGTAGAAATTTTGGAATATTAAACTGATTTGTTAGCGGGAAAATGGGGCTAATTCGGTTGCGGGTTCGAGAACTAGCCCAAGAGAAGGGTTGGACGTTGAAAGAAGTTTCTGAGCGATCGGGCATTCCTTACAGTACGGTTAGAAGTTATGCCCATTCTCCCAAGTTGGCAACTGTCGATTATACGGCTTTGAACAAATTGGCCCGTGCGTTCGATATTGCGATCGAAGATTTGGTTGAGATTTTGGAGGAATAAACTGATTTGTCAGCGGGAATATGGGACGAATTAGGCTGCGAGTTCGGGAATTTGCTCAAGAAAAGGGTTGGAATCTGACAGAAGTCTCCAAAAGAACAGGTATTCCCTATAAAAACCCGCTATGGGAAGACCGTAACTTGCAATATAATTCAATCAACAGACTGAACAGAATTTTCTTCCAACCACTTCGCTAACGTATCCTGGGTTTCCCCATCAGATGCTAAGCGTTCCATTATACCCACAACTTCCATCTCAGGAACCTCAAGAGAATATCCATTTACTTCCAGGAAAGTTGCCATCACAGCAAACGCTGTTCTTTTATTTCCGTCAATAAAGGGGTGATTCTTTGTCAAGCCATAGCCATAGGCTGCTGCTAAATCAAACAAAGTCGGTTCACCATAGCCAAATAGATGCCTCGGTCTGGCTAAACTAGCTGAGAGAAGATTGTCATCTCTAATTCCCGGACTACCCCCATGCTGAGCAATTTGATCTGCATGAATGATTGTTGCTATTTCTTCTCCCATCCAAAATGGTTCGCTCATTTAGCAAGTTCCCGCAGCGCATTTTTATACTTTTCGCTGACTTTCCTATAAGCTTTCATTGCTTTATCGATTTGAGGATTGCAGGTAGTGAGTTGAATTCCATCAGGAGTTTCTGTGAGGAAAAGATTATCTCCCTCACCGATTTTGAGTTGTTGCAATACTTCTTCAGGCAGAGTTATGACTAAAGACTCTCCAACTTTTTGAATTTTGACCGCGTACATAGCATTACCTAAAAAGATTACTTACCTAATATAAACTTATTCGATCGCCCTCATTCCCAGAAACCGGGTTTTTTCCAGCATATTCGCCGCAGTGCAAAGACTCAGAAAAAACCCGGTTTCTCTGCCGCAACGCGTAAGTGTCGATCGCACTTAATTCCGCAAATCCTCAAAATCTCCAAAATCCTCAATTCCGGCACGAATTGCCAAAAGTGCGTGAAGCGTAGCTATCCCGCAGGGAATCGACCCTGCCAATCTTGATGAAAACCCGCTACTCGATGCTAAAAATTCTGCGATCGCACTTATCAGAGCCTCAATTTCTTTTTCTAAGTTTTCCTGCAACTTTGCTTCTACTTCCAATTCAATTTGCGATCGAAGTTTTGCCTCTATTTCCCGTTCTAATGTTTGGCGTAATTGGTCTTCCTGTGCTTTTTCCCTTTGTTGTTGTTTTTCGCGATCGATTTCAACTCTTTGCTTAATTGCTTCCTCAGCGATGCGAATATTTTCTTCAATGGGTAAACCTTCAGGAGTAGTCATCGGCCCGTACCATGTCGCTTTTGAATCTGGGGGATTGCGGCGACCAAAAAAGATCCGAATAGCTTCATCATCATCCCGATGCGATAGAACGTAAGCTTTTAATTCAGTTCTGCTCATTTCATCAAAGTTCGGTTTCATCCAAAAACCTCCAAAATCCATGACTAGATACGATGATTTCTATTTCATCGTTTACGAAAATATATACTTCTCTGGTTTCAGCATTAAAACGGAATAGTTGAATATCTTGGTAGTAGCTAGAGAACATCTGGCAGACGCGCAGACAGGCTTGGGCTTGTTCGTCAGTGGGATTAATCGATCGTTCCTCAATTGTGGCACAAACTTTAGAATATAATATAACTTACGCATAGGAACCCAGAAACCGGGTTTTTACGAGACTAATTCGCGACAGTGCAAAGACTCGGTAAAAACCCGGTTTCTTTGTCGGAGTGCATAAGTCCATGTGAAATAGTAGGTTACGCAACCTCTTCTAACTCAGGAATATGTTCAGCTTCATAGTTTTCAATTAAGACACTAATAACGTCCATCATCGAAGCAAGGGGATGGCTTTCATCCTCGCCGATTCGATCGATTAGACTATCTAGAAGCTCGACTAAATGCTCGTATTCTTCTTCCGTGCAAGGGACAAAAACCGTTTTAGCAATAGATGACCAAGCAGCAATTGTTCGATCGATATCAAGATTTTGCATCATTCTTTCCACCTCTCTTCATCATATTCTGCATGAGTTAATACAGCCCGAATGTAGACTTTGTTCCGATTGTAATGAATAGCAGCAATGAGTCGAACTTTATTTCCTCCTAGGTTGAATACAGTTAATTTCCCTACTCGATCGGCAGACGGAAATAGTTCGCGGAGTTCAACGAAGGTCGCAAATTCATTTTGTTTGACAAGTTTGTACCACTGAACCAAGGCATTTTGTGTATCTGGATGAAGTTTAGCAAACTCATTAAGCCGTTTGCGGGTAATTACGTGCATATTAATTTGCTCATGCCTCCTCCTCTTTAATTCTTGGCGTTTTACTCAGCATGACATATACGCTTTGTGTAATTCCAGTTTATCAAATTCCAGAAAAAAAGGGAGAAATTCTCACTCTCCCCTTCTCCCCGCGCCGGATACGGCATTGCCGTTTCCCTACTTCATCTCATATCCAAACAAATTCGGATCGACTTCACCCAAATTCAAATCAGCCAAACCATACTCAGCCCAACGCCGCTGAACCATCGCCGCCATATCCGGATCGGATTCCAAAGGTTTACCCCATTCGTGCTCGGTTTCTGGCGGCATCTTCGTAGTAGCATCAATCCCCATTCTGCCTCCCAAACCAAGTTTTTCACTAGCAAAATCTAACGTGTCAAAAGGCGTATTCGGCAAGATAAATACATCTCGAACTGGATCGACTTTAGAACTAATTGCCCATACTACTTGACGCGGGTCGCGAATGTTGATACTTTTATCGACAACAATCACAAACTTGGTGTAAGTAAACTGCGGCAATGCACTCCAAAATGCTAAAGCAGCTCTTCGCGCTTGACCGGGATAAGCTTTATCGATCGAGATAATTGCAGCTTTATAACTCAGCGCTTCCATTGGTAGGAAGAAATCGACAATTTCCGATACTTGTTGCCGCAAAATAGGAGTGTAAATGCGATTCAGCGCGATCGCCATCATAGCCTCTTCTTTCGGTGGCCGCCCGCTAAATGTCGTTAAATAAATCGGATCTTTGCGGTGCGTCATGCAGTTAAAGCGAACCAGCGGCGAATCTTCCACACCGCCGTAATAACCCATGTGGTCGCCAAAAGGCCCGTCGGGTAACACTTCCCCCGGTGTAATCGTTCCTTCTAACACGATTTCCGAGTCTGCGGGTACTTCCAAATCTACGGTTTTGCACTTCGCTAAACTTACGCCGGAACCGCCGTAAAGTCCGGCAAATAACCATTCGGATAAATCTACAGGAATCGGTGTTGCTGCTGCGAGGATGATTAAAGGATCGACTCCCAGGGCGATCGCAACTTCCAACTTTTTACCAGCTTGTGCAGCTTTCCGCAAGTGTCGCGCGCCGCCACGGACAGATAACCAGTGTACAGTCATCGTGTTTTTTGACTGCAACTGCAACCGATAAACGCCCACATTCGGCGTGCCGGTTTCGCAATCCTTGGTAATTACCAAACCGAGGGTGATAATTTTGCCCGCATCTCCCGGATAGGGGCGAATCATCGGGATTTTGTTCAAATCGACGCCTTCTCCCTCAAATACCACTTGCTGACAAGCTGGGAAGAAGTCGCGGCCTGGTTTGGCTTTCACTACGTCGAACAGGACTTTGCCGAATTCTATGGCCTGGGAAATCTTTTTCGGCGGTTTGGGCTGTTGTAGCATACCTAATTTTTTGCCGAGTTCTTCAAGTTCGATCGGCTTTTCCATGTTCATCGCCCAGCAAACCCGTTCTTCCGTGCCCAACAGGTTAATGGCGACGGGGAATTCTGCCCCTTTGACGTTCTCAAACAGCAATCCGGGGCCGCCTTTGACTAGCATTTGGTTGGAAATTTCGGCAATTTCTAAGTCGGAATCGACTAAAGCGCTGATCCGGCGCAGTTGTCCTCTGTCTTCTAGCAGTTTGAGGAAGCCTCGCAAGTCTCTAGCCATTTTTTTAAGATTTGTTAACGTTATCTATTTATTATGATGGCCGTCGGGCTGTTTGGGATCGAGTCGCAAATGCGCGGAAAGTACGCACGGTGTCCCCAAACGGTAGTTATCCCGTGAGGAATTGTCCAAAGGTATGTAGTTGCGCTTCAGCGCTCTTTGATATAGAAAAGAGCGCTGAAGCGCAACTACATACCTAAAAATTAACCCGTATTAGAATGCCAGTTGCGTCCACGAGGGTCGAAATTTCAAATTTTGTGACATTGAACTGCGATCGACACCTAAAGTTAAGAAAATAATAAGGACGATCGAAGAGCGATCCTCTTCGATGGCTTCGCTAACGCTACTTCCTAATCTTTTTAATCTAATGTTAACCAGAGATTAAGGAAAGATTATTGTTATTGCTCCCATTTTTTAATCATAAAAAGCTTAACCTAACTTTAATCATAATTTAAAACAAGCTTATTATTTTAGCTGTTTTTACTGGGGATTTCAGTCTATCCTAGGTCATAGATTTGCAAAGTCTGCTATCTAATTATTTAAGGACGAGGAGTTATGGTTTTCTTCACTAAAGGCTGGCGACGTGGCTTTATCGTTACCCTAGCAGTAGCAACATTTTCGCTAAGTTTGATTACTTCCGCTGTAGCTGCGGTTACACTAAACGGTACGGGAGCAACTTTTCCCAAGCCCCTTTACGATCGCTACTTCTCTCAGATGAGAAGCGCCAATCAAATTACTGTCAACTATGAAGGAACAGGCAGTGGTGCTGGTATCAAAGCGTTGATTGCTGGTAATGTTGACTTCGCAGGTAGCGACGCGCTGATGACTTCTGCACAAATCTCTCAGGTAAAGCGTGGCGTCATGGCAATTCCGACAGCCGGCGGCGCGGTTGCAGTTGTCTACAACTTGCCCGGAGTTAGCAATGTCAAGCTGAGTGCCGATGCGATGAAAGGCATCTTTGAAGGCAAAATTACCCGCTGGAATGATGCGAAAATCGCAGGGATTTCTGGACAAGCTAAAAATTTGCCAAATACTGCAATTCGAGTAGTTGTGCGGGCAGACAGCAGCGGTACAACCTTTATTTTTGCTAATCACTTGCAGGCGATCGGCAGCAGCATCAAAGCAGCAGCTCAACCGAGTTGGCCTGGTAGCCCCCTCAGCGGCCCAGGCAATCCCGGCGTAGCAGGTTTGGTTAAACAAACACCCGGTGCAATTGGCTACGTTCAAGATACTTACGCTCGCCAAAACAATCTGCAAACAGCGTTTATTCAAAATAAAGCTGGCAGATTTGTAGACGCTAACTTGGCAGAAGCCGAAAAAGCTTTAGCAGGGGAAACATACCCGGCAGACTTCCGCTTGGTTGAAGGAAATCCTAATGATGGATATCCGATTGTTGGCTTGACTTGGTTGTTAATCTACAAACAGTATCCTGCTGCGAAAGCAGATGCTATTAAAAAGATGGTTAATTGGGTGATGACTACAGGTCAAGGTTTGAACAAACAATTAGAGTTTACCTCGATTCCGCAAGCTACAGCTCAAAAGGTGATTCAAGCAGTGAATCAGAGTGTGGTTGCTAAAGGTTAATTAAAATATTTTCAGGGAGTTATGAGTTTTGAGTTAATTGTATGGCTCAAAACTCATACATTGCATTTATTAAGGTGCAGGCACTATGCTATCTATTTCATTAATCAAAGATTTCGCTGTTTACGCCATAACTTGGGTATGACCAATTATTCAAAGAAATCGAAAAAATCAACTCGGAAGTCTGCTGGAATCACCACCCACGTAGACTTGACTGATACGAAGGGTGAAGGTTTGTGGCTGGAGTCGGGATTTACAGGATTTGTATGGGCTTTTGCTATAGCCACGGCGGGTACGCTGTTTTGGATGAGCGAGATAATTTTTAAGGATGCTTGGCCGGCTATTAGCAAATTTGGACTGGAGTTTTTGTGGAATCCCAAATGGGATATCGGTGAGTTGCAGTTTGGGGCTCTGCCGTTTATTTACGGTACGGTAGTTAGTTCTGCGATCGCCATTATCATAGCAATTCCTCTAGGACTTGCAGTCGCGATCGTTACCAGCGAGAACTTTTTGCCTGCTTGGGTGCGATCGCCATTAGGATTCATGGTTGAATTAATCTCAGCCATTCCCAGCGTCATCGTTGGCCTGTGGGGCATCTTCGTCTTAATTCCCTTCCTGCTGCCTTTACAGCAGTCGCTGTTCAACAATTTTAGCTGGTTTCCCCTATTCAGCAGCGAACCTTTTGGGCCGGGAATGCTGCCCGCCGGCATACTTTTATCGATTATGATTTTGCCCACAGTCGCCGCCATCAGCCGCGATGTCTTGCTGTCGGTTCCCGTAGATTTGCGAAGTGCTTCAATGTCACTGGGCGCTACCCGCTGGGAAACCATATTTAAGCTGTTATTACCAGCAGCAAGTTCAGGAATTATCGGAGCTACTATCTTGGCATTGGGACGCGCATTAGGCGAAACAATGGCAGTCACAATGGTAATCGGCAACTCGATTCAAATCAACCAATCTATATTAGCTCCCGGCTACTCAATCCCCGCTGTTTTAGCAAGTCAATTTCGGGAAGCTCAAGAAGAACTGCACATCGGCTCTTTAATGTATTTAGCCCTAATTCTATTTGTGATCACCCTATTGGTGAACGCAGTCGCAGTATTGCTGGTGCAGCTAATCGGCGTTAAGGGAGCTAAGAATTAACCATGACTCAAACACAAAAGTCCCACAATATTCTAGATGTAGAAATCAACAATTCGCTGTCGCTGAGCCGAAATTTGTTCAGCCGGGGAATGACAGTTATTGCATTCTCCCTCACAGGTCTGGCTCTGCTGCCTTTGTTCGCTATTTTGTACAAAATTTTGGGCGAAGGACTGACACATTTAAGCTGGGAAGTGCTAGTGTCTCTGCCCGCACCCGTCGGAGTTGAAGACCAGCCCAACGGCTTTGCAAATGCGATTCTTGGTACAGCTTTAATGGTAGGAATTGCCACATTATTGAGCGTGCCAATCGGCGTAATGACCGGAATATTTCTGTCAGAGTTTGGCAGAGACAATAAAGCTATAGCAAATACTATCCGCTTTATCACCGTCATTCTAAGTAGCGTTCCCTCAATTGTTGTCGGCGTGTTTGCTTACGCTTTAATTGTTGTGACAACTAAGTCATTCTCAGGATTGGCCGGCGGTTTCGCGCTGGGGATTATCATGCTGCCGGTTGTAGCGCTGACAACAGAACAAGCATTAAAATTAGTGCCTGCTTCTTACCGCCTCGCTTCTGCTGGTTTGGGAGGCGGACGCTTTCAAACAATGTTTCGGATTATTATTCCCTCAGCACTTCCAACTATTACCACAGGCATTTTACTCGCAGCTTCCCGCGCCGCCGGCGAAACTGCACCGCTAATCGTAACTGCCTTGTCCAGCCAATTTTGGCCTCCTTTAGTTGAGAAATTGGGCGAGATAGTTCAGTCTCCCGTCGGCGCAGAAACCATGGCAAAAATCCAAGAAATTCCCGAGACACTGCTAACTCCGACTCCTTCTATGTCTGTATTAATATACAGTTACGCCAGCTCTCCTTACAAGGAGCAGAACGAATTGGCGTGGACTGCTGCTTCTGTCCTTTTGGGTATGGTTTTGCTCACCAGCTTAGCTTCTCGTGCCGTCACTCGCAAACGCTTGCAAAATCGGTAAATTGCTTGAGAAGGAAGTTCGGCAACCGTATGGGATGTAATGTATTTAACGGATTAATGTTAGACAAGATTGCATTCATTCTCTTTCCTCTCTTCAAAATATCTGCGTTTATCTCTGTTTATCTGCCTTAAATCTGCGGTTTATGTATCAATATATCCGTGATTTACGAAACAAGTGCATAGATAGAACACCTAACTAAATAAAGCCATCAGGCCATATTCTGCATCTACTAAAAATCTACTGCTCACACTAGAAAAACTCCAAATAATGAAATCCAAAAGTAACTTAAAAGCTGAAAAATATAGCGACCAATTCCTCGAAGATACGACTCCTGAAATCGACCCCAATGCTATGCCAGCATTGCGGGTTCAGGACTTGAGCTTTTACTACGGCACTCACAAAGTTCTCGAAAATCTATCGATGAATATCCCTCACCCGCAAGTGACGGCGATTATCGGCCCTTCAGGTTGTGGCAAATCAACTTTTCTGAAAGCTCTCAACCGCATCGGCGAATTGGAGGGAAAAGTTCAAATCAAAGGCAGGGTTGAGTTTTTTGGACAGGATATTTACAGTCCTAAGGTAAATATTAATAGTTTGCGCCGCCAAATTGGCATGGTGTTTCAAAGGCCGAATCCTTTTCCGCTGAGCATTTACGATAACATTGCTTACGGAGTCCGCATTTTTGGTCGCAAAAGCAAAGCAGAGTTAGACGAAATTGTGGAATCTGCGCTGAAAAGTGCGGCGCTTTGGGATGAGGTGAAAGATAATTTGAAGAAGTCGGCTCAGGGAATTTCGGGCGGACAGCAACAGCGACTTTGTATTGCTCGCGCTTTGGCTGTTAAACCGAAAATTTTACTGATGGATGAGCCTTGTTCTGCTCTCGATCCGATTTCTACTATGAAGATTGAGGAGTTGTTTCAAACTCTGCGGGAACAGTTAACTGTGGTGATTGTAACGCACAATATGCAGCAGGCGGCTCGGGTTTCTGATTATACGGCTTTCTTTAATACTGATGAAAGTCGCATCGGCCGCTTGGTGGAATTTGGGCCGACAAGCCGGATTTTCACTTCCGCCAGTAATTCTAGTACGAGGGATTACATTCAAGGTCGTTTCGGTTGATACTTAAATTGGAGCATCTCTGTTTTGGATGGGAGCATCTCATTTTTGTAAAAAGCATTTTTTATTATAGTGCTGTCCCCGCTCGCGTACTGTAAAATACGCGAGCGGGGACAGCACTATAATAAATGCAAAACTGAGATGCTTCCGTTTTGCATTTTATAGTGCGAGTTCGCAATTTTTCGCTTGCTTTTATTATCTGGCAAGCATTTGCGAACTCACACTAAAAGAAAAAATACTTTTTGCAAAAGTGAGATGCAGTATACCCCTATTCTGGAAGCACTCCCGAAAAACAACAGGTTTCTCGGTACTTGTGCGGATATTTAACTAGCTGTAAATAGCTACAATTGATGTTATTGAAGCTCTCACTTCTCCTCGCTACTCCAACACAACAGTAACCAATGGCCAGCTTGGTCGAGCAATTTAATTAGATTTTCAAACCTCCATTTACTTGTTGGACAACCAAACCTTAGCGCCACGGGCGGCATTTGCCACATCGCGGACTAAGGGTACGTAGTCATACCAGGCACTCGCATTGATGTCGCTGCGAGAACTGCGTTGCCAGCCTAAATTTGGTTCTGCAATCAGCGTCGTGATATCTGGGTTTTGAGCGCGGAAGGTGCAATAGGCGCCGTCTACGTGCATGGGCCCGCCATCGGGATGTCCGCTGGGACGCTGTTGCACTTGTTCTAGAAAAGCTATCAGCCGATCGAGAATTTGTCCGTTTACACCATAGAAATGGGTGGTTTGAATCGCCCGAGTGTATGGTTTTAACAGCACTGCTGCTTCGGACGATCGCCCATTCGGATCTACCTTGGGTAAATTACTATCCGTCAAATAATGCCCCAAGTAGACCATCCCCCAATCCTGCCCTTGCAGTTGTTCGATTAACGCCGATTGCTGAGCGATTAGGGTTGGAGAAATTGCTAAATCATCTTCCATGACCAAAACGTTGGACAAGTTTTGCTGTCTGGCGTGTTTCAAAATGCTCAAGTGGCTCAGGAAGCAGCCCCACGCTCCGATACTAGGGAATTCACCCGCCGTCTCTGGACGACTCGCTGGGAAAATCTCAACACTATTAGTTGCCAAGGAAATCCCCACATTGGCAAGTTCCTTGGTAATGTCACGGCGGCGATCCTGGCGCTCTGGCAAATTCACCACGTAAGTCCGTTCAAAAAAATCCGTCAGTTTCATAAATTATGATTCTGTTAACCGTTACTATGATGTCGGACATCTTTACATATCCTAAACGCTAAGTACAAAATATCTTGTTCACCACAAGCGATCAACGGTGATTTCCTACATGATTCCCAAGTAAAATCACCACGACAATGCTGGAATGATGAGCTATTTTATACCAAGAATTAGGACGTTTAAAAGTTTTGCAGCCACCCAAATTGTTCGCAAGGCTTACAGATAACTATTAAGTTTGGTAACGAGCTATCCAGAAAGAAACTCGGTTTCCGAACCCCGCAGGAAAGTCCTGAACAATAAGCATGATGGTGTCTCCAGGCACATATTTGTATTAAACTAACCCTAGTGTAATTATGTCTCCCTCTCTGTTAAAGCGAGAATTAGGTGTTTTCGGTGCAACTCTCATGGGCCTCGGCTCGATTGTGGGCACGGGAGTATTTGTGAGTATCGGGATAGCTACGGAAATTGCGGGGCCGGGAGTGATTTGGGCTGTGACTGTTGCTGCTTTAGTTGCTGTTTGCAATGGTCTTAACAGCGCTCAGTTGGCGGCGAATCATCCTGTTAGCGGCGGAACTTATGAATATGGTTACAAATATCTCAATCCTTGGCTGGGTTTT
>NZ_JAEQCX010000141.1:0-18851 GCF_020738035.1 Microcoleus sp. PH2017_28_MFU_U_A | reverse complement strand
AATGGGATAGAGAGCTGCGTAGTTCAGCCAAGGCGGGTCAATCCGCTCGAAGTGAAAGCGAAAGGGGAGGGACTGGAAGCCTCCCATGTCATGTAATAGATGACTATACTTTTACCAGCTATAAATATCTCAAACGGCCCTCCAAGACCGACAAGCAAGCTGAAAATTGACGCATTCAATTGTTTGCCCGCGAGAACTCAGAGAATATAATAGAAGATAGATTTTTAGTACAGGCGAGATTCCTACCTTGACTACTCCGATTCCTCAAAACTTTGTGCAAACGATCGCGAAAGAGCGCGGTGTCACAGATGCCGAGTTAGAGACTGTGTTTATGGCTCTCGACGGTCAATCTACGGCTACCATCGCAACCAAGCTTGGCATCAGCGATATCGCCGTTCGCAAAAGACTAGGCGAAGTTTACAAAAAGTTTCAGATCGCGGGGAATGGCCCTGGAAAGCTCTCGGAATTGAGGCATCAGTTGCTATTTTCTTACCACACGGAGCAGGGCTCGATTGATTTTAGTCAAGGTAAAGGATCTCTATTCAAAACGCCGATAGGACGGCGACAAGAAGATTGGGACCAAGCACCGGATGTGGCAGTTTTTTACGGGCGGACTGAAGAATTAACTACTTTAAAGCAGTGGATTGTATCCGATAATTGTCGCGTAGTAGCGCTGCTGGGTTTGGCTGGTAGTGGGAAAACAACTCTGTCGGTGCAGTTGGCAAAACAGGTACAGCATGAGTTTGATTTTGTGATTTGGCGATCGCTGCGATCGGCACCAACAGCATCCGACTTCCTCACTAGCTTAATTCAACTTTTTGCTAACCAACAAAAGTCCGCTCTGCCGTTAGCGGAGCCCTCGCAGGCGATCGACTTTAACGGCAAAATTTCGCGCCTAGTCGAGTATCTGCGCCAGCAGCGCTGTCTGATAATTTTAGACGATTTTGAAGCAGTGCTCAAACCAGAAGAACTAGCGGGACATTACCGCGAAGGCTGTGAAGGATATCGAGATTTAATTGTGCGGCTGTGTGAAGTCAATCACCAGAGCTGTTTTGTCCTAGTTAGTGCCGAAGAACCTACGGAAATGGCTTTGCTAGCTGGAGAAAAAGTGCGGTTTTTAAAGCCTGCTATTTCCGAGGAAATAGCCCGAGATATTTTCAAAGAAAAAGGTTTGTCCGCCCAAGATAGAGAATGGGAAATCTTGTTAGCCCGGTACGGAGGCAATCTGTTAGCAATCAAGATTGTGGCAACAACGATTAACGAGTTTTTTGAAGGAAATGTTGTCAAGTTTTTGGAAGCGACGGCGTTATTTATTGAAGAACACATCAGCAATTTACTCGCGCAGCAGTTCGATCGAATGTCAAATTCAGAACAAGAGATTTCCTACTGGCTGGCTATTGCTCAAAGTCCGATTTCCCTAGCGAGTTTGCGAGAGCAGATGTTAGTCAATTCGTCTCTTTCTGATTTGGTAAAAAATCTCGATTCTCTCGGCCGTCGCTTTCTAATCGAAAAAATAAGTGAGAGCGGGCAAACTGTTTTTAGGCTGAAGCCTTTAATCGTGCAATATGTAAGTGAAAGATTAGTCGAGCAGATTCAAGCGGAGGTTTTGGAGACCGTCAAAATGCAAGGAATAGAAAGAATGTGGCTGTTAAAAACTCACAATCTTAGTAGGAGTGTTGCTCAACAAAAAGAAAGTAAAGAGGCTCGCAGTCGCTCAATTGTAGAATTAGTTAAAAATCGGCTGCAAGTGTTGTTTCTGAAAACTGTAGGTTCGGAAGAACCGCTAAATATCCTGACGAAAGTTGCCTCGGGGCTGGAAGATAAATCGATGCTTGAGGTGGGATATGCTAGGGAAAATTTAGCTCAGATTATTTTAGGAATTCGGCGCTAGTATCAGATCCGGCAAATTACACCAATTATGCAAAATACTGCAATAGTATTTGTAGGTGTGTCGCCCTAAAAAATCCTTCAACAGTTGACAGTTGACAGTTGACAGTTGACAGTTTGAGAGCGACATCTACCTAGAAGGAAGAGGATTGGAGTAATGAATAGTCTGATTTAAATTTCTCCCTCACTCGTGTTCCGGCTTTCAACCAATTATTTCTGGTAAATTCAATCGACAATCTGACGGCGATGCACCTTAAACGATATTTGAGAAAACAAGGGAAAAAATTGTTTTGCCGCCATAGTTTTTGTCAATCGTATAATAAACTTCATCGGTTCGTAGTGCGGACTTAAGTCCGCTCTCCGGCTGCGGACTTAAGTCCGCACTACGAACCGTTTTTGTTATGGCGATCGACCTGAAATGAAATGATATGATAGGTCAACCGCAAATGTCAATCAAATAAATACAGATCGACGCAGATTCATTTCAAATCAAAATAGTTTGTGAATGAGCGCAAGAAGTCTCAGGTGCGTCGGGAGCATCTCATTTTTGAAAAAAGCATTTTTTATGATAGTGCGATCGCGCTTGATGCTCCCGGTGCGTGGTGCGGATCTATGAGATTGTCGATTTTTCCCGATAAATTTTCGATGGCGACGCACCCTACGATTCTGTCAACTGTCAACTGTCAACTGTCAACTGTCAACTGTCAACTGCCTTATGCAACAAAAAAACGATCGCCCTTTAACAAAAGCGATCGCCCAATTTTCAGCAAAAACAGAATTGGATAAAATTATTTGACAATACCCAAAACCGATGCAGATTCAGATCCGGTAATTTTGCCCAAAGCAGGTACTGTTGGAGCCTGTGCAATTTTGGGTGCCAAAAATCCCTTCGCATAAATCTGAGGATTTTGTTGAACGATGAGGGTGTAAGATTGGCGGACTTCGGCGTTAACAGCCACAGTCTTCGCGTCGTAAACCTGCATCGCCATGTTCGGATAAAAACCAATGCCGACAATCGGGATCAAGAAGCAAAATGCGATCGCCACTTCGCGAGGTTGAGCATCGATAAACTTTGCATCACCAGGCAAAACGCAACTATTACCGAAACAAACCGCTTCATCCAGATTGTTTCGCTGATTCCGCAAATCTAGATCTTCTAGATCGCAAGCTGCCAATGTTCCACAGTTGTAAAATAACTGTCGCAGCATCGAGAGCAAATAAATCGGTGTCAAAATCAGTCCCACTGCCGCCAGGAACACTATTACTGCGCGGAAAGAAGTACCGTACATATCGCTAGTTGCGACGCCCACAAAAACTGATAATTCGCTAGCAAAACCGCTCATCCCGGGGAGTGCTAAAGAAGCCATCGCGCCTGCTGTAAACAAAGCAAACACTTTTGGCATCACTTTTCCAATCTCGCCCATCTCGTCCATGATCATGGTATGGGTGCGATCGTAAGTCACGCCAGCCAGGAAAAACAATACTGAGGCGATCAAACCGTGGGAAATCATTTGCAGCAGCGCCCCGTTGATTCCCAAATCCGTGAAGGAAGCAATACCCAACAACACGAATCCCATGTGAGAAATCGACGAATTCGCAAGTCGGCGCTTCATGTTGGTTTGGCCGAAGGAATTCAGCGCGCCGTAGATAATGTTAACTACGCCGAGCACCGCCATAATCGGTGCAAAGTAAACGTGTGCTTTCGGAAGAAGTTCCAAATTCAAGCGAATCAGTCCGTAGCCGCCCATTTTCAGCAGCACGCCGGCCAGAATCATCGACACAGGAGAAGATGCTTCACCGTGGGCATCAGGCAGCCATGTGTGAAAGGGGAAAATCGCGAGTTTCACGCCGAAGGCAATAAACAATCCCGCATAAAGTAGGATTTCTAAACCTAGCGGATAGTCCTTCAAGCCCAGTTCTACCATGTCGAAGGTAACGTTTCCTCCGCCGTAGAATCCCATTGCTAAGGCAGCGACGAGAATAAAGATAGAAGCGCCGGCGGTGTAAATCAAGAATTTGGTGGCTGCGTAGCGACGGTTTTGTCCGCCCCAAATCGAGATTAGCAAGTACACCGGAATTAGTTCTAATTCCCAGACAATGAACAGCAGCATGATGTCTTGGGCGACAAATACTCCGATTTGTGCCGAGTACATCACCAGCATTAGGAAGTAGAAAAGTCGCGGCTTGCGATCGACTTCCCATGCAGCAAAAATAGATAGTGTCGTCACCAATCCCGCCAATAACACCAGCGGAACCGACAATCCGTCAACCGAAACAGACCAGTTGAGGCCTAAAGAGGGTATCCAGGAATATTTCTCGACGATTTGGAAAGTGGAGATGCTCGGATCGTAGTGCGTCCAAAACACCCAGCACATTAATACAAAATCTGCAATGCCTACGCCCAGGGCATACCAACGCACAGTTTTGCCGTCTGTATCGGGCAGAAAAGGGATGGCGAGGGCAGCTACGAGGGGTAGCATGACAATTGCGGTCAGCCAAGGAAATTGATCCGCTATCATGATATTGAGAATAAATACTTAGTTGAAAGTTACGACTATTGTAATACTTAATTTTAATAAAAACTTAAGATTTGCAAATATTTCTTTTATATTAATGGTAAAAAAAGCATAAACATAGATTCCCCAAAATGTCAAGATACTTAGTAGGTATTTATCTAACTTGTTGAAAATCATGCAACAGTCTCCGTAGGGTGCGCCGCCATTCTTGAATCCCTGCATGGCGGATCTGACAGCGACGCACCTGTTCGGTGTACTAGCCTAGCCGTAATAATTAATTATTCTGTAGCACGAGTTTTTATTGCTGGCACTGTGACTCAGGGTTTGGGGCAAGTCTTATTGGGGAAGTCACAGCTATAAATATAGGGTTTCTGCCAACTCAGGGGAATTTCCAACAAATCCCTGGTTCCGGTCATTCCTTGTCCCAAAAAGAGCAATACAGCGATCGAGTTCAAGATGACATGGACTGTGCGCCAGCGATTCGATCGATCTTTGTAAATGTCTTGAACGATCGCCAGGGAGAAAACCATCAGCAGTGCAGCAGCTATGCCAATGTAGTAGTGAGACCAATACCATTCATCGGTGCGCCGAAAAACGCCATCTTGAGCGCCAAGAATCACCAAGCCAGCACCCGTCAGAGTCGCAAATACGCCCCGCCACATAGCAGGTGTCGATCGATATAACATGACCAAAGAGGCGATCGTAGCAACAAACATCAGAATAATGAAAATTACCTGAAACGAGTTTTTGCTCCAAACATCCTTGCTCAAAATATGATCGAAAATTGGGTAGCCCAGACCCAACAGAGTTACTCCTACCACAGATCCCGACAGAATTTTACCTGCTTTGACGTGTTCGCCGCCGACTACAGGGGGAATTTTGCTCTTATCTCCAGATGCAACTTGCTGGCGGCGCTGCCTAGTTTGCCAAGCCATATTCAGCACAATGCCCAGCATTGGAAAAACGATCGCCACAGCTAAAACAGGATGCAGCAAAGCCAGAAAATCTTTAATTTCCATAAAGCACCTTTTTGTTTTTAAACTGGATCAAACTAAATTTTTGAGATTTTGACGAAATCGATCGCCCGAGTGCGATCGAACAAAACGCGAGGCTTCAATAAAATCCCAAATAGCAGGAAGAGAGACTTTAACTCACCAGGAGCGCAAGAGCGTTTCCATTGATTCGGACGACAGAACAACATCTCAACCAGACATCGATGTTGCGGCAAAGCCAATTCATCAAACCGGATGTGTACCGAGGGAAATTCATTACTAAAATCTACCCGAGTTATCTCTCCTTGCAGCCTCAAATTTTCTTCCATAATTTTGAGCTTGACTGAAAGCATTTCTCCTGGAATCAGCGCAGGGAATCCGGCTTGAGTAATCTCTAGATGAACTCCCACTTCAGAAATAAAAGTAGTCACGCCCCAAAAGATTTGTCCGTCGATCGCCAGCCGTACCAATCGACGCAAATCAAACCATTCGTATCGATCGGACTTAGGAGCATCTAACAATATTAACAGCGTAATGCTGATAATTAAAAGGTTGTAGGTGCTCCAAATCCAACCAATCCCCAACCCTTTGAGCTGCTGGATGATTTCCGGCTCTGAGGCGTGCATCTGAAATTGAATCAAACAGGTTCCCAGAACGTGCCACAGGCTGATGGCATTGGGAATAAATAATAGCAGCAACGGTAGCGCTAATTTCCAGTTGAACGAAAAGCGATCGCTCACAGTGCCTTTGGCTGTGACGTTAAATCCTTTGGAGAAGGGAGACAGCATCACCCCAAAGACGGTCAAAACCAGCGGGAATGCCAGTACCAGTGAATAAATATCAGAGAGTAATGCCGATCGCGCTCGATGATTCAACCAGGAGAAAACCGTCAACTGCACCAAATAATAGGGCAGAAAAAAGTACAGCATTTCTTGAACAGTAGCTCGGATGGGAATCACACCCAAAAAGGAATAAGCTAAGGGCATCAACAGAAAGCCGATACGCGGAATGCTACCAAACCAATTCAGGAGTCCTTCTAAATGCGCGAGTCGCTGAATCAGGTTTAATCCGGGGATAGTCAGCGGATTGGAATCAATAAAAAAAGCTTGTAAAGTTCCGCGCGCCCAGCGCAGCCGTTGAGTGGCGTAAGCAGAAATATTTTCTGCTGCTAAACCAGCGCTGAGTTTTTCGTTGAGATACACTAAGCGATAGCCTTTAGCAGAAAGTTTAATCCCTGTGAAATAGTCTTCACTGAGGGATTCGGTAACAAATCCTCCGGCATCTTCTAAGGCGCTGCGCCTGACAACAAAGGAGGTTCCAGAACAAACTACACTGCCGGCGCCATCTTTGAGCGGTTCAATTTGGCGGTAGAAAACCTCTTCTTCCGGCGCAATAACATTATCCAAACCTAAGTTACGGGCGATCGGGTCAGCATTGTAATAACTTTGAGGCGTTTGAACCAGGGCAACTTTCGGATCTTGGAAGAAACCAACGGTGCGAATCAGAAAGTTTTTGGTAGGGATAAAGTCGGCATCAAAAACAACGATGAAATCTCCTTGAGTATGAGTCAAAGCATGATTCAAATTCCCGGCTTTTGCATGGTGATTATTAGCTCTAGTGCGGTATTCACACCCTAATTCCTCTGCAATTTGCCGAATTTCTTCACGGCGCGTATCATCGAGGAGATAGATTTTTTTATTGGCATAGTCGATGGCTTGACAACCAATAACAGTGCGTTTGAGAATATAGGCAGGCTCGTTGTAAGTGGGAATCAAAACATCAACTGCTGGTGTGAATCTACCCTCAACTATATCGATCGCCAACCGATTCGCTTCTGAATGCCGATCCTTGACGCGCAACATCAAAAATAACTGAAGGATATTGGTCAGCAAGAGGAAAAGTTCTAGGAGAAACAACCCAATGCTAAACACTCCATCTAAGGGATTGGATACATTTAAAGTTGTGAGCGATCGCCACAGCAGATAGCGAGTCACCAACACCAACAAAATGCCGATGACTGCAACCCGCGACCAGGTTCGGGGTACGGGCGAAACACGCATAATCAGCCAAGCAATAGCCAGCAGAGCGATCGTAGGTGTTAGTAAAGACTCCCCCATTACCATTGGCACTTCCAGCCACATTGGAGGATGATTCTGCATCGATTGGAGTTTGGCAAATAGATGATAGAGAGTGCCGTTACCCGAAAACCAAGCTGCAACCACTCCACCGGTTAGGATAACTGAACCTAACATGACGAGGGTGGCGATCGGTATCCGGTTGCTGCGGGCACTGTCTCGACGATGCCAGCCCAAAGAATTCAGCCATGAAGTCATATTTTTTTTGAGGAAAATGTATGAACGGGTGTGGGGTGCGCGTCCCGCCCGCCCTCTTAGGAACAGGCAAGATGCCTGTGCCACCAGAGGTCAAATTTGTTGTGGGGTGTCCCGCCCGCCCTTGCCCGAAGGGGCCACAGGCAAGATGCCTGTGCCACCAGACATTTTCTTGTGGGATGGGCGTCCCGCCCGCCCTAAGTCCTATTTGAAGTTAACGAAACAGTTCTTTGTTATTCAGAATAGTCGGCCAATTCTTGTTTGCTAAAGCAATGTGACCGGGAATATCACCCATCCACTGTGCCTGTACTTTCTTGTCGTAGTTGAGATAAAGCTTCCCATTAACAATTTTCCAGGCATCAGGCTGGGTTGCAACAAGATTGCCTTCACTGGCAGCCTGAGCGCAATATCCACCGTATTGAGGAGCATACTTTTCAGGATTTTTGGCAAACATATCGCGGTTGGCTGCACTAGCAAATATCCAAGTTGTTCCGCCCCAATTCTGTTTAAATTGGCTAACTCCCATCACTAATTTGCCTTGGGTGAAATAGGCTACAACATCCTGACCATCAAGAGCCACACCTTTCTCGGTGTAATACTTAGGATGAACAGTTGTTGTGCTGCTTTTTCCAGCACAAGGATTGGCTTTACCAGCGCAAGGATTGGCTTTACCAGCGCAAGGATTGGCTTTTCCAGCACAAGGATTGGCTTTTCCAGCACAAGGATTTTTACCAGCACAAGGATTGGCTTTACCAGCACAAGGATTGGCTTTTCCAGCACAAGGATTTTTACCAGCGCAAGGGTTGGCTTTTCCAGCGCAAGGATTGGCTTCTGCAATCTTGGATGAAACGGTTGTAGAGTTTAAGTTGGTGGAAGCCTTGAAGTTGGCGTAGCTAACATTAGCTGTTGCCAAGCCTAAAATGGTGGCAATGGCGATCGTGGTAATGTATTTTACTTTCATGTGTTTAATCTCCAGATGAATTGTTAGTAATTTCAGACCTGATATTTGCTTGATTTTTTTACTCTCTGGCAACTCTGCTGACAGTTAGTTATCTTCAAGACTTGAGGTTATTTACATTAACACTCAAGAAAATGAGTCCTAAATGAGGAAGAACTGGATCGGAGATAAAATTCTCATAAGTTGCTAAAAAAACCAGCGAACACCCTCAATCATGTAATACAAACCTGTCAAAATTAGAGCGACACTACCAAATCTCAGAATCGACTCGGAATGCTGCATCAAAGTCTTAGCTTGCTTGGCAAAACCAGTCAATAGACTGGCAAGAAAGATGATGCTTGTATATCCGAGAGCATAACAGATCATGGTCAAGGTTCCTAGCAATTGTGAACCAGTAGCCCCTCCCGCTGCCAGCACAGCAAATAAAACCGGACTAGCGCAAGGAGAACTCACCAAACCAAAAGTCACTCCTACCCCATATGGTCCCAAATTTGAAGCATTTATATTGATTCCCGGTAAAGGCAATTTCACAATTCCTAGCAAGCTAAAACCCATGATAAAAATGATAATTCCTACAACAATATTGATGTAGCCCCGGTAGTCTACCATGACAGCCCCGGCAAATGAGGATGCCAGCCCAAAAAAGCTGAGAATTGTCACAACTCCCAACACAAACAAACTGGCTTTAAGAAAAGCATCTCGCTTGGAAGTGATATTTCGGGTACCAATATAACTCAAGTTAACGGGTAACATTGCCAGAATACAGGGTGAAATGCTGGCGATTAAACCACCGATAAAGGCTAGGGGAAACAATACCAGTGGGTTAGCTGTATCTTGCTGGCTGAACCATTGCTGATAGTTGTTTTCAGTTACCGAAATCAGATGTTCAATTGCCTGAGAAAACGGGCCTGCGAACGCCAGTGCCAGCACTAACCCTAGTAATGCCAATCCACCCAAAAATAGCCATTTATTCGGAGATTTAAAATTTTTGGTACTTTTATCTTGGGGTTCATACTTTTGAATATCTGTCATGGCTTCTCCTAGAATATTTAATAGGATTTACGCAAAAGTAAGTAGATTGGCGAAAACAAATATTACTGTGTAACAGCATATAAAAAAAACCTAGTTTTTTAGCTAATTTGATGTTTTAGACTGTTTTAGACGCATAAATTTCGTAAAAACCCGGTTTTCGATCTCGCCTATGCACTCTTATCATGCGTAAATCCTGTTCGATCGATTTACCTATAACCTGCAAGCAGCTATTTTTTAGCAAGCGCTTGATCGAGCACGGTTGTATAGGCAGATTTGTTGGGATTGTTGCGATGCTGTGCTAGAATATTTCCTGTGGCAGGGTCGATGATGGTTAGACTTCCCGTTTGAGACTTATTCGCTGCGAAAAATTGGCTGAGTCCTAACTGTTTCGCTTTTGCTTCTGCTTGAGAAGTGGTTGATTTATCTGTCACATCTAGCACCACAAAATTCACTTTTCCTACATATTGCTGTTTCAGTTGGGAAAGCGTAGGGGCAATGTTTTTGCAGCCAGCACACCAGGCTGCATAAACGTCAACTACGACGGGCTTTCCTTGCACTTCTTTTGCTAGCGGGCCTCCTACGTTTTTTTGCTTTGATGCACAGGGGTTTTTGGAAGCGCAGGGATTTTTGGAAGCGCAGGGGTTTTTGGAAGCGCAGGGGTTGGTTTGTGCGATCGCACTATTAGTTATAGCAGAGGTATTGAGTGTCGTTGCAGTCACCAGCGATACTGTAACTACCAAACTACTTAGACACAAGCTGAGCCATAATGCTGGTTTACGCATATTCAATCTCCAAAATCTAGGGTTTATGTACAAGAAGGCGAATAGAAAACTCTTGGAGTTTCAATCCTGAATCTGAATTGAGACCGAGAGTAACTTATGCCTCTGTGACTTGAGATTAACAGCATTAATTTAGAGAAATATGAGCGTAAGATGAAGATCGGATAGATTTTAGATAAAATCATGAGTGGTTGCTAATTGGTCAACCCCAGATTAAGGCAGATTAAGGCAGATTAAGGCAGATAATTTCAAGATGCTTCTCAACTTTGGCGCTTTTGTCTAAAGTTTGAGATTAATTGATTCGCGTCTTCAGCTAAAATTCATCTTTTATTTAGGAAAATATCATCTAGTTGCCAGGAAGGTCTTATAGAGTGGAGATTAACCATGACTATTTTTTAGTAGTGCAGTCATTTAACAGTGAGTTGAGCAGTGATGACAGGAAAAAACTTGTTTGTGACTAATGATGGACAATACCGTGTTTCTGAGGATACCAGTCAAATTGAAGATTTGACTCATCCCTACCGACTTTATCGCTTTTTAACTGATTTGGAAGATGTATTAGACCAAATTAGTGATGATTATTTACGACTCCAGGCAATTTGTCCCCTGGTTCGCAGGTTGTTAGATAGTTCTTCCTGGCTGCAAATTGCTCTTCTCGAACCTGACTCGGAGACGGGATGGGCGGTACAAACTCTTTATGATGAACCGTTTTTTCCTCTGACTGTGCAGTTGGTGGCTTGGGCTCCGGGTGCTGTTTCTCCAATTCACAATCATGCTAGTTGGGGACTGGTGGCGCTACTGGGTGGAGAGGAGAAAAATACTTTGTGGAGGCGATCGCCAATTCCGAAGTTTCCCGATAAAATTCAAACAGTGGGAGATATTTTGCTTGCACCGGGTGACATTTTGTGCTTGATGCCCGATGCGATTCATCATGTGGAAGCGCTGGGAGATGAACCAACTATTAGTTTTAATCTTTATGGTGAAACAGATTATGCTCGACGCTTTGAATTTAATCAGATTAAAGGTACTGCGGAGATTTTTTAAGGGATAAATTTCGGGATTGAGCGATTGAGCGATCGCAGATGAAAGGCAGATGCAACACAGATAAATGCAGATAATTTTAAGAGATAAAATTGCATGAGTACCAGAGGTGTTTGGGGTGCATCTGCGTTAATAACTTATATGCGGTCATGGTTCGCTCTCTTTAAAAACCAGATGCACCCGGTTTTTGTCAGGTGCGTCGCTGCGAGATTATCAATCTTTAGTTAGGATTTTTCGCAGGCTACGCACCCTAGGACTCATATCCAATCAACCGGGTTTTTTAGCTTATATTATGGTCTAAACGTGTCTTTTCGTCAAAAATATGGTTTATGACTTTTCGTTAATCCCTCGCTACTCCTAACTAAACAATGAAGCGTATTCGGCAATTAAGAGCAACCATTGACAATCTCAAGAGCAAGCGATTTTCTACTTCTTCGCTTCAGTTTCGCTTGACTCTGGAATTGCTGGTACTATCGATTTTAGGACTTAGCAGTGTGGCATTTTGGGCTGGCTGGCAACGATCGCAAAATCTAGTAGTTGCTCATAAAAAAACGCTGGAATATATTGGAATCCGGTTTCCCGAACAGGTGGAACTTTATAGTGAAATGGGTTCTCTAGAAATTGGTTTAAGCCGCAGCGTTCATCAAGCTTCGACAGGGGGAATTATGGTGTGGGTGAAGCGCAATGATGGGATGCTGTTGGTGAATTCACCTGATATGGATATGCAATCTTCTAAGATTACGAAGATGATTTCGTTGACGGAAGTACCTGCTGAGCCGACTTTTGTTCGGGTTGCCGATCGCTATTTGGTAATCTGTAGCACAACTCTGAGGATTAAAAATCAGTTGTTGGGTACGGTATATTTCTCTCAAGATATCACGGACGAGCAACATGAGTTAAATGATGGGATTCGGAGTTTAATTATGGTCAGTGTTGTGGTAATTTTAGTGTTGATCGTGGCGATCGCCAGTCGCATACGTCATGCTCTGGCCCCTCTGGAAGAGATGAGTCAGGTTGCTAGCACTTTGTCTGCTGATAATTTGCAGGCGGCAAAACTCCAACTGCATCAGGCTCCTGATGAGATTTTAGGACTTGCACAAACCTTTAATGAAATGTTGTTTAGATTATCCGGTTCCTGGGAGCAACAGCGCCAATTTGTGGGTAATGTTTCCCATGAATTACGCACTCCCCTGACGGTGGTAGTTGGTTATTTACAAAGTTTGCTGCGGCGCAGCACTAATTTAAGCGACTATCAGCAGCAAGCACTGGAAACGGCGGTTGGTGAAACTGAACGCACGATTCGGATGTTAGAAGATTTGCTGGATTTGGCGCGGGCTGATAGTGGCAATTTGCACTTTCGTTTGCATCCGGTGATTCTGAATACTCTGGTGGCTGAGGTGGCAGAAATGAGTGCAAAGGTTAGCAATCGGCAAGTTATTTTGATGTCAACTGATGAGGATGTTGTCGCCTGTGCGGATCAGGATCGTTTACAACAAGTTTTAATTAATTTAGTTGATAATGCTATCAAGTATTCTGCTCCCGAACAACCTGTTGAGTTAGTCTTAGAAAAGAGGGAACAGCAGGTGATGGTTCATGTGCGCGATCGCGGAATAGGTATTTCTCTCCCGCACCAAAAACGGATTTTCGAGCGGTTTTACCGAGTGGATGAGTCGATGACGCGCTCTAGAGACGGTACTGGGTTGGGATTGGCGATCGCCAAAAGCCTGATCGAAGGTATGGAAGGACGTATCGCGATCCGCTCTAAACCGGGAGAAGGTAGTATTTTTACTATCACCTTACCTGTTTGGAATCCGCAGCTATGAGCGATCGCATTCTCCTTGTTGAAGATGACCCGAAACTGGCAAAGTTCATCGAATCTGAACTTACTCTAGAAGGATATCACGTCACTGTCGCCCCCAACGGATTGGATGGATTAACCCTCGCCCGCACGGCTGAACCGGATTTGTTGATTTTAGATTGGATGCTTCCGGGTATCTCTGGATTGGATATTTGTTTGAGATTGCGATCGACTGGCGTGCAAGTACCAATAATTATATTAACAGCAAAGGATGAAGTACCCGATCGCGTAACGGGATTAAATGCTGGCGCTGATGATTATGTAACGAAGCCTTTCAGTATGGAAGAGCTCCTCGCGAGGGTGAAAGCACGCCTGCGCCGAACTCAACCAAATGACCCGGATAGCTTAGAATTTGAAGACTTAATCTTAAATTGTTTAACCCGTGAAGTTTATCGAGGAAATCAACTAATTGAACTCACGGCAAAAGAGTTTGATTTGTTGGAATTTTTGCTGCGGAATCCCCGTCAAGTCATTACGCGCGATCGCATCTTAGAAAAAGTCTGGGGTTACGATTTTATGGGCGAGTCAAATATTATTGAAGTGTATATTCGGGCGTTGCGGATTAAGTTAGAAGCAAATAACTCAAAACGGCTGCTGCATACGGTTCGAGGAGTTGGCTACGTGTTGCGAGAGCATCGCGCCGTCTCCTAATTTTAGTTAGGGATTACGCGCAAAAAAGGTACGTAGTTGCGCTTCAGCGCTCTTATGGTGATTATACACTAAGCGAGTTACACACCAAAAAATCCCATGAAAGTCATACCTCATCTATCTGAGAAGGGCTATATGAGTTACGCACAAAAAATCTGATAAACCGGGTATTTCAACTGGTGTAAGAAAACATTTTTCTACCGAAATTACGCAACTGGCATATTCAAAAAGGTACGTGGTTGTGCTTGAGCGCTGAAGCGCAACTACGTACCTAAGAAAATATTTAAGTATTGTGACACTTGCGATCGCGAACTGTTGTACAAAAACTCGGTTTATAGTCACTCGTGCGTAAGTCCTACAGTCAAGAGTTGTTCGGCGAAAGATGCAATTAAAGAGCTATGTGCCAATTGCGAGAGCCATTTTTGTGGTATAGCAGATTCACCGTAAAAAGCTCCCGCCAACTGTCCGTAAACCGCACCAGTTGTATCCGCATCGTCGCCCAAATTCACAGCCAACAAACACCCTTCGGCAAAAGACGAACTGTTATAAAACGCCCAAAGTGCCGCCTCCAAAGACTTAACCACGTAACCAGTACCCTTAATTTCAGGAGGTTGTCGCCGCTTAAAAGAACCCGCCGCAATTTCATCAATTTCTGCCACCAGCGGGTGCGCGGCCCAATATTCGGCGATCGCACAATATCTTTCCGAAAGCAAAACTTCTTTACTAACTCCATTCACAGCCCCCGCAATTAAAGTACCAAAATAGCGGCAAGCATCGACGCAAGTAGCAGCACCGTGAGTAGTGCGAGAACTTTCTCCAGATTTGTCTATGACTTCTAAAGGATTTTTCGCATAAAACAAAGGTACCGGAGCCAAACGCATAATCGAACCATTTCCAGCAGCCCAAGAATCAGTAGAACCGCAGTAAGGCTTTTTTGTATCTTGAAAATGCCAAAGTGCTTGTTGCACCGTATTGCCAATATCAAAACACTTGCCCGTACTGCTCAAATGTCCGTCTCGCCGCCACTTCAAATAAGTTTCTAATTGATGGACTGGATCGAAACCTTTTTTTTCAATCAAACTTTCGGCTAAACAAAGTGCCATTGATGTATCATCCGTCCACTGTCCCGGTTGCAGTCGAAACGGGCCGCCGCCAATCATATCGTTAATCGGCTCAAAGGTTCCGGGGCGACAAAACTCTAAAGTTGTTCCCAAAGCGTCGCCAACTGCTAAACCGATCAGACTGCCGCGATAACGTTCTATTTGCTGCATAGTAATTTTCAGTTGACAGTTGATAGTTGTGAAAAGAAGGAAGAGGATAGGAGTAATGAATCGTTTGATTTTAATCTCTACCTCAAAGGGAAAGGCTTTCAACTAATGCTTTCTGGTAAAGCAATAATTGCCTAAGTTAGACAAATGTGGTTAGACGTGCTACTTATAGCAGTAAAATACGCAGTTTACAGCCACTGTATTCCGCTCTTGATTCTCTTTCTCTGTGTCCTCTGCGCCCTCTGCGGTAAATCAAAAAAATCTTGTTCAAAAATGAAATAGAATTGCCCTACTTGCGGTTAAAAATAAAAAAAACCAGAGTTTTCGCCTAAAAGGCTGAGGCAAAAGACGACTCAAGCTAATATTGATGTTAACCTGTCCCTACCCGAGATCGAACAGTCCCATGACACCCGATGCCTCAACAGCCGCTGCTGCCACCCCTCAATCAACACCCGAAGTTAGCTTAGATCTGCAAGTCCGACTTAAGACTGAAGATGGACAGCTATTGTTGCTACTTCCCCCAGAAACGAACAACGAACCTGGAAGTGGTACGGCATCGACTTGGACTGAACTTTGCCAGCAGTTAAAAGTCAGGCTGAATGCTGGAGAACGTTTTTGGCAGCCGAATGCCGAAGTACAATTGATGGGCAGCGATCGACTTTTGGATATCCGCCAACTGCAAGAAATCGCCGATGCCCTCTTGGAAGCGGAACTGCAACTCAAACGAGTCCACACCAGCCGCCGCCAAACGGCCGTTGCCGCAGCTACGGCAGGCTATTCTGTAGAACAGCAGCCTCCGGTTTCTACCCTGAGTAAATCCGCCGACAAACCGCAATCGCTGGCGGAACCTTTATATTTGCAGATGACTGTGCGATCGGGCGTAGAAATTCGTCACCCAGGGACGATCGTACTTTTGGGAGATGTAAATCCCGGTGGCTCAGTCGTCGCCGGAGGCGATATCCTGGTTTGGGGCCGTTTGCGGGGCGTCGTGCACGCGGGTGCCGGCGGCAACACCAACAGCGTGATTATGACCTTGCAGATGGAACCGATGGTGATTAGGATTGCTAAGTACGTTGCCAGAGGCCCAGAAGCCTCACCCGCTCAGTTTTTCCCGGAAGTCGCCTATGTGACGCCTCAGGGGATTCGGATCGGTAGAGCCTCTGATTTTGACAAATCGCAGTTAATGGGCGGTAATGGGTAATTGGTCATTGGTAATGGGTAATGGGTAATTGGTAATGGGTAATGGGTAATTGGTAATGGGTAATTGGTAATTTGTAATTGGTAATTGGTAATGGGTAATGGGTAATGGGTAATGCTGTTTCAACCTGCATTTGATAATTTTTGTCTTGGCTAAATCAGTCATTAAAGGACGATGGAAAATATCAATGAAACTTCCTCTAAAATTTGTCTAACAATCAGACTTATTAGTTGTGAGCGTTGAGTTGATTCAAGGAATAAAAGATGCTGGCTAAATTACCAAATACTAATGGCGAATAATCGACAAACATCAGAATAATTCGCAATTATTCGCAATTACCAATTCGCAATTACCAATTCGCAATTACCAATTCGCAATTACCAATTCGCAATTACCAATTCGCAATTACCAATTCGCAATTACCAATAAATCTAAAATCGCTTATGGCTCGCATTATTGTTGTTACATCAGGGAAAGGCGGAGTGGGAAAAACTACCTCCACAGCCAATCTCGGCATGGCTTTAGCTAAGCGGGGGCGCACCGTTGCGGTAATTGATGCCGATTTCGGCCTCAGAAATTTAGACTTGCTGCTGGGCTTAGAAAACCGCATTGTTTACACGGCATTAGAAGTTCTCGCCGGAGAGTGTCGCTTAGAGCAAGCTTTGGTGAAAGATAAGCGGCAGCCGCGCTTGGTGCTGTTACCGGCGGCCCAAACTCGGATGAAGGATGCCATCAGCGCCGACCAAATGAAGCAGCTTGTGGGGATGTTGGCACCAAAATATGACTATATTTTGATCGACTCTCCGGCTGGAATTGAGCAGGGTTTCCAAAATGCGATCGCCCCGGCGCAAGAAGGTATCATTGTCACGACTCCAGAAATCGCTGCTGTCCGCGATGCCGATCGAGTCATCGGCCTGCTGGAAGCCAACAATGTCAAGAAAATCAGGCTAATCGTCAACCGGATCAGGCCTGCAATGGTGCTGGCAAATGATATGATGTCGGTGCAAGACGTGCGGGAAATCCTTGCCATTCCGCTGTTAGGCGTCGTTCCCGACGACGAGCGGGTCATCGTTTCCACCAACCGAGGCGAACCATTAGTATTGTCGGAAACGACCTCTTTAGCTGGAACTGCCTTCGACAATATTGCCCGCCGTTTAGAAGGCGAAAAAGTTGATTTTTTAGATCTCACTCCCCGTCGGGAAACGTTTTTCACTCGCCTCCGCAAGTTTTTCAATACTAAAATTATGTGATGTGCTGCCCTATTGGCGATCGACCTTTAATAGCAGCCACTGCATCGCAAAAACTAGCCGAAAAATTCCCGGAGTAAAACCATTTCGCAAAAAGCATCAAACTGCTGCCCCCGACTCCAAACCAGACGGGAATAAGTCATTCCCCAATCTAAAATCTAAAATCTAAAATCGCCTGACTTTTTCTATGCCCAACCATTGACAAACCCGCCGCAACCATGATATACACACTTCTCGAACGACTTTTCCCGCGCATCCCTGACAACAGCCGCGACGATGTAAAACGCCGCCTCAAACTCGTTCTAGCCCACGATCGGTCAGAACTCAGCCCCGAAATGGTTGAGTCTATGCGCCGAGAAATTCTAGAGGTGGTGTCTCGCTACGTGGAAATTGATACCACTGAGTCAGAGTTCGGTCTCGAAAGCGACCAGCGGGCTATGTCACTGATCGCAAATCTGCCGATCCGGCGAGTGAGACTGGAAAATCCACCGGAAAATTTGCCCTATAAATTGCCGGAAAAATTGCCAGAGAATCTACCTGAAAAGGTAGCTGAGTATGTACCCGAGTATGTAGTCGAAACTCTCCCCGAAACTACAGAGTGATAGAAATTAGGATTTTCTTTTCAGTAAATGAGTGCGATCGGCTCGCCATTTAAATTAAACTATCTCTCTACAATTAAAATCTTGTGGGGTGGGCTAAGATTGTCCGCCCCAAATATGTTATTTAAATTGGGAAAAGCTTGTAATCTCGTTTCCGCTGGCATCAGAATCATGATTTTACCAGTGCGAGCGTCCCCGCTCGCAAGTTATCTCCTCTCGCGAGCGGGGACGATCGCACTGGCATAATTCTGACGATTCAAATATATAAATTCAATACGGTTGACTTAAGAAGAATCTGACTTGCAAAAAATGCCTGTATTGCCTAGAAAATCGTCAGATAAAATTTCTAAAAAAGCGTTAAGTAAACCGTATTGATATATAATTCCGATGCCACCGGAGACGATATTATCTCCTGTCGCGAGCGGGGACGCTCGCACTGGCAGAATTCTGCTGTTACTGGATTTGACCGGAAACGATATTATCTCCTGTCGCGAGCGG
>NZ_JAEQCX010000140.1:0-17887 GCF_020738035.1 Microcoleus sp. PH2017_28_MFU_U_A | reverse complement strand
ACAACAGCCGTTTTATTGAGGAGCCCAATGATGGGAAACTATCACGTTCCGTTTTGGAGAGCAGTGGAGGGGGCGACTCCTTCACTGACTTTAATTATTCTGAGAAAAGTAGCCAGTAAGTTAGGTGTAAGCTTAAACCAACTGGGTAGACGGTCTTTGACGACTCCCAGCGAGAGTTAGACTTTGGGTATTACCTAAATCTACTTTGTCCGCAGAATCTCAGTGGCGTTGACTCCCTGAGAGTGTCAACTATCGGAAGACACAAAGCCCAAATATTCCCTGAGAAAGATTTCATAACCCCGTTATTTAAGCTAAATATTAATTAGCTCAAATTAACTGATTGCCACTGCTGATTCAAGTGGCTTTTATCAAACTTGAGTTAAAGATTGTGCAGAAATTGAGTTAAATTCAGCCTGTTAACAATCTCAACGATCAAAACTTCTAAATACGGAGAAATTTTGTATGTCTTTTATCAGCTTTAACCTCCCAGTCAAGCGTTTAGTTCGCAGTTTAATAGTTGTTTGTTTTTGTGCATTGATGTTTGTTTCCAATGCTTTCACAGCTTTTGCCGTTACCAGCAGCCCCACCAAAGGTGAAGCTCAACTTTTGGGGATTGAGAAAGAAGCTCAAAAAGCTGTTTTGAAAGACCCGATGTCTCTGGAAGAAACTCAGAAAAAAGCTAATGAAGGGATTAATGAAGTTCAGGGAGATGCTGACAGCGAGAAGATGAAAAATCCTTCTAATACAAGCGCGACATCCTTTGTGTTGTGCATTTAAACTGTATGTCAAGAAATAATTCAAGTCTTGTGGGATGGGCTTCTAGCCCGTCCCGAATATGCAATTGAAATGCACGACAGCTTATCAGCATAAAAAAGTAGGGACACGGCAATGCCGTGTCCTTATTTTTTTGTGTCCGATATCAATTTAGCTCTAGTTTGAAGAATTGAGATCAGAGTGTTTGATCGTTCGGAATGCGAGTCCGCATCGGGAGCATCTCAGTTTTGCATTTATATATAGTGCGAGCTTAAGAGCTCGCGTATTGTACAACTCGCGAGCTCTTAAGCTCGCACTATAATAAAAAAAATGCTTTTTACAAAAATGAGATGCTCCCGTCCGCATCCATTACGCTTGACTAAAGTCCTTACTACAAACCAATTTTATGGTGTTGTTCTCAGAGGATATGATATCAGATAGAATAATAAAGTGGAAATGACTTGGCATCTTTCGGCTTGACGAACACTCTTTGCTGCGGCTGCAACTGCAAGTTATCGAATCTTTCTCTTGTCAAATTAGCATTCAGCACTTGACCGTCATCTAAGGTTAATTCCACCTGAATTTCCCATCCCAAATGAATCAAGCGACTGATTCTTGCCGGCACTGTTGCACTATTTTCGGTAGTTTCAATTACTACGTCGTGAGGGCGCAAGAAAATTTCTGGGTTGGCTGAGTCAAAGCCGTTGTCTTGAAACATTCTCGAACTGCTGGGCAAGACATTCACAGGCCCGATAAAACTCATGACGAATGCACTAGCTGGATGGTCGTAAATTTCTGCGGGTGTGCCTACTTGTTCGATTTTACCTTTATTCATTACTGTAATTCGATCGGCAACTTCCATCGCTTCTTCTTGGTCGTGCGTCACAAAGACTGTGGTAACGTGCACTTCGTCGTGGAGTCTTCGCAACCAAGCGCGCAAATCTTTGCGGACTTTGGCATCGAGAGCTCCAAAAGGTTCGTCTAGCAGTAACACTTTTGGTTCCACAGCCAGGGCTCTGGCGAGGGCTACCCGCTGACGCTGGCCTCCTGAAAGTTGCGACGGGTATCTGTCGCCCAATCCTCCCAATTGGACTAAATTTAACAATTCTTCTACGCGGGATTTGACTTTCGTCGGTGGAGTTTTCTGAATTTCCATGCCGAAAGCAATATTTTTTCGCACTGTCATGTGCTTGAATAGCGCGTAGTGCTGAAACACAAATCCAATTTTGCGGTCTTGGACGCTAGTATTGGTGGCATCTTGGCCTGTCAGCCAGATTTTGCCGGAGTCGGGCATTTCTAAACCTGCAATCAGTCGCAGCAGGGTGGACTTGCCGGAACCAGACGGGCCCAGCAGTGCGACTAGAGAACCTGATTCAATTTTCAAGCTGACTCGATCGAGTGCTTGGAAACTGCCAAACTGTTTTGATACGTCTTCTACAACTATTCCCATAGGAAATTCGGCAACGGATGAGTGTAATGGATTTAACGGATGTTGAGCTTTGAGGTTCGAGGAAAGAGCGAAAAAAGTTAATCCCCGGTTTATGGATAGATTTATGTAAGATTTTATAGCACGATCGCACATCCGTTGCTTAATTTTAGGGTTTTGGCGATCGCACATCCGTTTTTAGATAGGAGATTTTAGATTTGAGATTGACTCTGGAAGATTCAATGCGAGTCTGAAATTTTGGCCTCTCCACCACAGCCCTGCGGGACTTTGTATTGGTTTTTGGGCGGAGTCAATCGATTTTAGATTTTAGATTTTAGATTTTAGATTGAGCCCACGGATAAATTCGGGGGAAGAGAGGATTTTCGATTTTCGATTTGGGATTGATTCCACGGATAAATCACGTGGCGGGTACCACCGTTGAAATTCTTGGTCAAACACCGGAAAATTTACAAAAATCCACGTCAATCACAAAACAACACAATTCTTTATTACCAAAGTTGGCGTTTGGTACTACAATGCAGCAAAAGTTCAAGCGTTTTTGACTTCAAAGGCTGAGGGGATAAAGGAAAATGGGAGATGTTAGACCTGTGCCTGTAGGCATAGTTGGCGCTTCAGGTTATGGCGGCGTACAACTGGTGCGGCTGCTGGCGGATCACCCAGCGGCAGAAGTAGTGTATGTAGGCGGGGATAGCAGTGCGGGAAAACCTTTTTCCAGCCTTTATCCGCATCTGACTAACTGCATTGATTTGACTATTGAGGCGATCGACCTAGATAAAATAGCGGCAAAATGTGAAGTTGTGTTTCTGTCGCTGCCGAATGGTTTAGCTTGCCAAATGGCACCGACGCTGATTGAAGGCGGCTGCAAAGTTTTGGATTTGTCGGCTGACTACAGATTTGAAAATCTGGACACTTACAAAGCTTGGTACGGTGGCGAGCGATCGGACTCTGATTTAGCTGCAACTGCTGTTTACGGTTTGCCAGAATTGTATCGCGATCGCATTAAAGACGCTCAATTAGTAGGCTGTGCCGGCTGCTACGTCACTGCTAGTTTATTAGCCCTGGCCCCCTTACTCAAACAAGGTCTGATCGAGCCAGAAACAGCAATTATCGACGCCAAATCAGGATCTTCGGGAGGGGGCCGCAAAGCCGAAGTTAATCTGTTGTTGGCAGAAGCTGACAATTCGATCGGCGCTTACGGGGTAGGCCGCCACCGCCACACCCCAGAAATTGAGCAAGTTTGCAGCCACTTGGCCGGACAAGATATCAAAGTCCAATTTACTCCCCACTTGATGCCGATGGTGCGGGGAATTCTGGCAACTGTTTACGCAAATTTGCGCGATCCGGGATTGGTGCGGGAAGATTTAATCACCATTTTCAGTGCTTTTTACCGCAATTCTCCTTTGGTAAAAGTGTTACCGGCTGGGGTTTATCCGCAATCTAAATGGGCTTGCGGCACGAATCTTTGTTACATTGGCGTGGAAGTAGATCCGCGCACTGATAGGGTAATTGTGATGTCGGCGATCGACAATTTAATTAAAGGTCAAGCCGGTCAAGGCATCCAGTGCATGAACTTGATGATGGGCTGGGAAGAAACTTTGGGTTTACCTCAATTGGCTTTCTATCCGTGATTATGGGGCATGGTAATTGGTAATGGGGATCAGTGTCAACTTAAGTTTGAAACCATTGATAAATCTCGTTTGTAGCTTAGTCTCGATCCCCCTAAATCCCCCTTAAGAAGGGGGACTTTGAATGCTTCTTGTCCCCCCCTTCTCAAGGGGGGCTAGGCAGGGTGGTTTTATTGTCGTCACACAAATTAGGTACGTAGTTGCGCTTAAGCGCTCTTTATAAGATTAGGAAAGAGCGCTTAAGCGCAACTACGTACCTTCGCCCAAGCGCGAGCCAATCTTTGAGCGATAATTTTGGTAGTTTCAGATTTCTTTTCCCGACAATAAAACCACCCTGCTTCTCAAGGGGGGCTAGGGGGGATCGAGCCTTGGTGGTAAACAGCCATGTGTGACTACGTTTGACCTGGTTGTTGACACCAATTCCCAATTCCCAATTACCCATTACCAAATTTTATTTGGGCCCGTAACCGATCGCACCAGCATAAATTGCCCGATCGCCCAATTCGTCCTCAATCCGCAATAAACGGTTATACTTAGCAACCCGTTCGCTGCGGCACAGAGAACCAGTCTTGATTTGACCGGCGCGAGTCGCTACGGCTAAATCAGCAATTGTAGTATCTTCAGTTTCACCCGAACGGTGGCTGATTACCGATCGATAGCTGTTGCGCTTCCCTAAGTCGATCGTATCCAAAGTCTCAGTCAAAGAACCAATTTGATTCAGCTTAATCAAAATCGAATTGCTAGCTTTCAAATCAATCCCTTTTTGCAAGCGCGTGCGATTAGTAACAAACAAATCGTCACCCACCAATTGAACTCTGCTACCCATTTTCTGAGTTAGCGCCACCCAACTATCCCAATCGTCTTCGTGCAAACCATCTTCAATGGAAACGATCGGATATTGTCCAACCAAACCATCCAAATAATCGATTAATTCTGCTGGCGAATGAGCCACACCGTCATAGGTGTACTTCCCATCTTTGTAAAATTCGCTAGCAGCAACATCCAAAGCCAAAGCAACTTGTTCACCCGGTTTGTAGCCAGCTTTTTCAATTGCCATCATTAACAAATCCAAAGCTTCCTGATTGGAACCCAAATTAGGAGCAAAACCGCCTTCATCGCCAACACCAGTCAGCAAATTTTTGTCTTTCAAGACTTTAGCCAGACTAGCAAATACTTCTGCACCCCAGCGCAAAGCTTCCTTAAAAGAAGGTGCTCCCACCGGTACAATCATAAACTCTTGAATGTCTACGTTGTTGTCGGCGTGGGAACCGCCGTTGATGACGTTCATCAAAGGCACTGGTAAAACGTTAGCCAAAGCGCCACCCAAGTAGCGGTAAAGGGGTATTTGTAAAGTCTCGGCGGCCGCCTTTGCTGTGGCTAGGGAGACTCCGAGAATGGCATTAGCGCCGAGGTTAGACTTGTTGGGGGAACCGTCCAAGTCAATCATGGTTTGATCGATTAATGGTTGGTCGATCGCATCCAGATTAGCCAAAGCGGGAGCAATTTTGTGTTCGACGTTAGCAACCGCTTTCAAAACTCCCTTACCACCGTAACGTTTTTTGTCATCGTCGCGGAGTTCGTGGGCTTCAAAAGAGCCTGTAGACGCGCCGCTGGGCACTTGGGCGAGTCCGACAACACCATTGGCTAGATACACTTCAGCTTCGATGGTAGGGCGGCCGCGGGAGTCGAGGATTTCTCTGGCTTTGATAGATTCGATCGCAGTGTCTTGCATATTAACGATTCCTGACTTTGCTCAAGGTTTGATGACATTTGGCAGTCTGTCGGTTCTCCCACACTGACTGCTGACGGGTAATAGAGTACGCGATCCCGAGAATTATTGGCGCAGAGTTCAAAATATTTGCGGATTTGGGCTACATCCAAGTGTCAATAAGCTGTGCTTGTTGAATATTTGTGGTAATTTTGACAGTCATTTAATTTGTTTAACCGCAAATACACGCACATTTGTTAATTGGAACATTTATTAAAATAAGACTGTCTAGAAAGTTCATATCAATCAATCAGGGAAAACTTAAATGTTAGAAACAAATCTCGGAACAGTTAAAGCCTCAGCTATCGACTCCGATCGAATTATTCCCGATCCACCAAACATCAGATTACTCACAGGGCCTTTGCCAAATCCTAGCGATCCCAACTTTTTCGACCTTACTCCCAACAACGATACAGTTCAATTAGCCAACGGAATTCTCCGCAACACTCCCGGAGGTTTGCGAGCCTTAGCAGGCGACGATTTTGTCCGAGGTTCCGGTGGTGCGGAACTGATGAATGGGAATGGGGGCGCAGATACTTTAATCGGAGGTTGTGGCAATGATACTATTCGCGGCGGTCAAGATTTTGACATACTGTACGGAGAATGTGGCAACGATATTCTCAGCGGCAATCAAGGCAATGATTACGCCTATGGAGGCACGGGAAATGATTTTGTTAGAGGTGGCCAAGGCAGTGATGCTTTAGTAGGAGAAAGTGGCAACGATACTCTAATCGGTGATGCTGGAATTGACAGACTTTGGGGAGGAGAAGGCGCAGATTTGTTTGTCCTAAGAAGAGAGTCGGGAGCAACTTCGGGGGAATTTGGTTCAGATCAACCACGTCCTGCTGGGACTTTTCCTGCTAACGTAGAGCAAGTGCCTGCGGATTTTATTCTTGACTACAATCCAGCGCAAGGTGATGTAATCGGATTGGCGGGAGGACTGACGCGAAATGATATTGTTTTAACGGAAAAGTTTTTAACAATTGGTGATGCGAGAGATTACGCGAGCAGTGGCCCTGTTCCTCCGGGAACGATTCAAACTGCTGATTTTAGATTTCTGGATACTAAGGCGACGGTGATTCGGGAAGCTAGCACCGGCAATATCTTGGGCTTGGTGAAAGATGTTTCGCCGAGTCAACTTCAATTTACCTCTGTGTCTGATAGTGCGATCGCCTTTGGATAGGATTTGTGAAAAAAACCCGGTTTATTAGATGGTCGCGAGTGCCCAGAAACCGGGTTTTTACGAAAATTGTTGGTGACAGCGTAGAAACTCAAAAAAACCCGGTTTCTTAGATTATGCACGGGTGGTCAGAAACCAGGTTTTTATGGACTCGTATCGAGAGGCTTTTTAAGTTTCAGCTTAACATTGGTTCCTTTTTTAAGGACAACTTCACCACCAGGACTAGACAAGACATAAGCCGTTGCTGCTGCACCCCCAGCTAAAGTACCATGCTTGAATTTCGCTTTATCACCAACGAATTTACCGGCCACTGCTCCAGCTAAAATAATGCCAGCATTCTGAACAAACTTGCCTTTGGTTTTGGTTTCTACCTGAGTATTTACTAAGGTAACATCAAGGGGAGCGGCTGCACCATTTGCGAGTTTAATGTCATCAAAAACTAGATGCAAACTCGCTTTTTTGCCTTTAGCTGCTTTGACGACATCTTCCAGATGTCCCTGAATCACGGCATCTTTAAGAGTTTTATCTCCTCCTTTGACTCGCAGAGTAAAACGCTCGTTGTTGCGGTTTTTACCCGTGGATAAATCTTGTTGGAGAATGGTATCAAAACTGGTTCCAGCAGGGATGGCCGCTGCCTGATTTTTTAGCTTACCGGAACTAGCGTTGCTTTGGTTAGCCGGAGCAGAAGTTTTGCCGATCGGCTCGTTTGACTTCTGACAAGCAACAGCGTTACTGAGTAATACGGCACTCAGTAGTAAGGGCATTAACTTTTTCATCGTTTTTTTCTTCAATTCAATAGGCTATAAGAATCAGATTATGCTAAAAATAGCCAACGCGAACATAAAAAAAGCGATATTTTACTAAATTTTTGGGCGATCGCCAAGGGAGCATCTCAGTTTTGCATTTATTATTATAGTGCGAGCTTAAGAGCTCGCGTATTGTACAATACGCGAGCTCTTAAGCTCGCACTCAAAGAAAAAACGCTTTTTACAAAAATGAGATGCTCCCATCGCCAACCATACATGACTACTTATTTTTGACCGAGAAATGCTTCTATCGTATATACAGCAAAGGATTTAGACTACGTGACTACCCCGGCAGGGGGTAAGTTCCGTTTAAGATTGCCAGAAATCTGCCACATCATATCCCATGTCGCGGAGCATTTGCCGCAGCAAAGGCAAACTCAAACCAATCACATTGGTATGACAACCTTCGATTTTTTCCACAAAAAAGCCGCCTTTGCCTTCGAGTGCAAAACAGCCAGCACAGGCGAGAGGTTCTCCCGTAGCGACATAAGCAGCAATTTGACGCGAGGTAACTTCCGCAAAATAAACTTTTGTAACTTGACAGCGAATGAGCGATCGATCCATTGCCACATCAAAGCTATCAAATCTCGTATCAATTAAAGCATGACCCGTATAAAGTTCGCCAACTTTACCGCGCATTTTTTGCCAGCGCGAGATTGCTTCGTCGGCATCCTTGGGTTTGCCGTGAATTTCACCATCAATGACCAAAATTGAATCGCATCCTAACACTACACACGATTTGGGATTGGGGATTTGCGGGTGAGAATTAGCCAGCAAAAAACTAGCTACAGCGTCAGCTTTTCCTTCTGCTAAAACCTGCACTAATTTAGTAGCATCCCTCATTTTTATTTGCCCTTCATCAAAGTCGCTGGGGCAAATCACAGCTTGAATGCCTGCATTGCTTAGCAGGCTGCGGCGCGCGGGAGAAGCTGAGGCTAATACAAAAGTTGGAGTTTTCATAAGTTAAGAAGTCAGTTGACAGTTGACAGTTGACAGTTGACAGTTGACAGTTGACAGTTATTATTTGTCATTAGTTATTTGTTACCAATAACCTTCCAGGCTCTACCTCCAATGACCAATGCCCAATGCCCAATGCCCAATGCCCAATGCCCACTGTCAAATTACTTTTTAACCCTAATAAACAGAGAAAGATTTAACAACTTTCTCAAAAGCTTCTTTGACTTTCGGCCAGCGTTCTTCGGTAGTGGAAACGTTCAGGGTAAATAGTTTGCCACGGCTGACTGCTACGCTAGCTAAGTTGTGCCGTTGTTGGTTTGGGAGTTTGACGGCGTATTCTAAAATGTAATAGTTTTTCGATCGCGATTCCCGACTTTCTGCATTGACTAATTCAGCTTCGCGGCCGGAATCAGCCGGGGCGATCCTCTTCGAGGGCTTCGCTAACGCACTTTTGCTAAGCTTGTATCCCACATCCGTCGGCGTGCCCAAATCTGCGAGAGTTTTGTTCCCAGCCACTGGACTGATGACCACGCTGACATTCTCAGTTTGCTGGATCAAATCGCGGAACACCACATCGGGCCCGTTAGAAACTGCGATCGGCAACCAGCCGTTAGGATAAAGAAATTGATAGCCGTCGCCAGTATCAACGTAGCTTTTGAGTCCGGTAGCTACAGAGACACAACCGGTCAAGCTGAGAGAGAAAACCACCAGAAGTATTGCTGCAATTCGTTTGAGCATTATTTTTACAAGTACCGTAACACTAAAATATTTAATTTAAATTGTCTCATCAAACCTTGCAAAAATAGTTAAGCTATGGATCGCCAATTGTGTATTGTTGGCAAGCCATAGCCGTACAGTTTAATTTTAAACAAAGTTATTACAGGTTAGTTAGCCAGCTAATCAGTCCGTGCTTGGTAGAAACTTCTAAAGCCAAGAGAGAAACAAAACCAATCATGGCAAGTCGGCCGTTCAAGCGTTCTGCGTAGGGTGTAAAGCCTGTGCGGGCTTCATCGTCAATGTATACTTTGGGCTCGATCGCAAAATTGTTCATTTTACCGTCGTTGTCAAGTAGTAAGCCTCTGTCAGCCATGTCAGTGTCCTAAGTTGTTTTTGGTGTAATGTAAACTAATGTAACAGACTTATGAAGAGATGTAAAGGATTATGAGTTTTTTTTTCAAAGTCGCGACTCAGATACCAGTTTCCCCCAAAAATCCAACGGGCTGACAAGCTCGAAACCCCTATAGAATAAGTAATTCCCAACCTAAAATCTCAAATCTTAAATCTCCAATGGCATGACTGTAGACAGTAGACTCACGGCCCCGGAGGGGGGAGGATAGAGTTGAGAGGCGCAAAAATCGATGGTGTGGCAAATCCCAGTCTGGGTTTGACGAAAATAGTGGAAGAATGGAGGAAAAATTTATGCGGGCCAGTCTGGAAATGCGGTGGTTTTATAGCGGTGCGCTGCCAAAACCGATCGGGCAATGGTTTGGAAGCGAGAGTCTGGGCGGGTATCTATCCCCGCCTGAAGAGCGAGAAGATTTATATTTGCTGATACCTAGTTGCGACTACTTGGGAGTAAAACTGCGCGGGAAAAATTTACAAGTAAAGTGGCGGCAGGAAGAATTGGGGGTGATGCAGTTCGGCAACCGCTGGGAAGGCAAAGTCGAGAAATGGCTGAAGTGGATATGTGCCGACACGATGGCGCCACTACCGGCGGATATGATGGCGACTGGAAAGTGGGTAAAGGTGAAAAAAAAGCGAGCCCAGCGTCTTTACCAAGTTTCTGCCCCGGGCGTGCTGATGTCTGTGCCTGTCGAAGCCCCAATTCCCCAAGGCTGTATTGTAGAAATTACGCAGTTAAATGTTAACGGCACTGCGTCGTGGACTTTGGGATTTGAAGCGTTTGGTAGCGAAGGTTTTTTGACCGAAAGTCTGGAAACAGTAGCTAATTGGACGAGCAAAAGTTATCAGGCGCAAAAGTTGAAAGCTGAGGATTCTTCGGGTTATCCGATTTGGCTGGCTGGTAAGTAATATCAAATCCCTTTGAATCATACCGCCTGTATTCTTTAGTTCCCATCTGTTGGGACGAAAAATAAGACGGCGGTTGAAACCGCGTCTACACAAACTAAGTCCGCCTCCGCGGACTGAAGAAAATAACGCAATTTTAACCGCCCGGTCTTTCTTCTATTCGCCCTCTCCTATTCTCCCCACTTTGGCAGAAGTTCTGAGAATTTGACAAGCCAAAATCGCCGCCCCAAACCCATTATCAATATTCACCACACCCACACCAGCCGCACAAGAATTGAGCATAGTTAAAAGAGGAGCAATCCCGCCAAAACTCGCGCCGTAACCTACACTTGTCGGCACAGCAATCACTGGACAATCTGCCAAACCCGCAACCACACTCGCCAAAGCACCTTCCATACCAGCAACCGCAATCAACACATCAGCACCAGCAATCACGTGCCGGTTGCTCAGCAAGCGGTGAATCCCAGCAACTCCCACATCCCACAAACGCCGCACCCCAAAACCGCAAAGTTCCGCAGTCACAGCAGCCTCTTCCGCCACAGGCAAATCCGCTGTTCCTGCACTGATAATAGTCACTGTACCCGGACGCTGGGGAGTTGGGAATTTATCAGAAATTGCACAAATTCGAGCTGTTTGGTAGTAGCACAAGTCGGGTATTTTTTGCTGCAATTTCTCAAAAACCTCTGGTTCAATTCGCGTCGCCATCACCGCAGGATTTCGGCCGCGCATCGCCCCGATAATCTCAACAATTTGGTCTGGCGTTTTTCCGGGGCCCCAGATGACTTCGGGAAAACCGGTTCTTAAGGTGCGGTGGTGGTCAATTTTGGCAAAATCGCCGACTTGTTCAAAGTCAAAATGCTTTAATTTGTCCAAAGCTGCGATCGGGCTAACATCGCCCGCCGCCACAGATTCGAGTAACTTCTGTAAAATTTCAGGTTCCATGAACTAATGATATCTTCTGGGCTCAAACAACACTTAAGATGGGTTCGTAGTAAGGACTTCAGTCCTTCTTTCTGAGGACTAAAGTCCTCACTACTTAAGATGGGTTCGTAGTAAGGACTTTAGTCCTTCTTTCTGAGGACTAAAGTCCTCACTACGAACCAATAATGACTATTCTGCAATTTTCAGTTCATACAAATTCCAGAAAGCACCGCCGAGAGCACTATAGCGAATTCCCGAAACGCGATCGCGCACCGCCTCAAAAGTCAGCGGATTCACCATATAAATAAAAGGCACTTGTTCCGCGATAATCCGCTGCGTCTCCCCATACAGTTCCTTGCGCTTCGCCTCGTCAAGCTCCTGAGAAGCCTTCACATACAAGTCATCAATTTTCTGCTCCCAGTCGTAAACTTCCCGACCTTTAATCGGCGGTTCTCCAGCTTGCGGGCCCTGGTTGAAACTGTGCAAAGTCCCCTTGACTGACCAAATATTGTAACCGCTGTGCGGTTCAGTACCTCCGGTAAAACCGCCGAGGTAAGTATCCCAATTTTTAGTCAGGCGCAGCTTTTCCACATAAGTGTTAAAACTCAGGAACTGCGTATCAACTTCCATCCCCAGTTTACCCAAATCTTGCTTAATTTGCGTTCCCATTTGCTCCCGCACTTTTTTGCCTGCGGCCATCAACAAAGTAAACCGCACTTTGTTGCCCTCAGCATCCAACAATTCGCCGTTACTATTATACTTGAATCCTGCACTTAACAGTAACTCTTTCGCTTTTTCCAGATTGTAACTGTAAGTTTTTAATCCCTGTTCTGGAGACAAGTAGAACGGACTTTGTGCCGGAATTGGGGAATGCAGCGGTGCGCCAAGTCCGCGATAGATATTGTTAGTCATGGCGTCGCGGTTGATGCCGTAGGCGATCGCCTGTCGAAACTCCTTACTCAAAAACCACTTAGACTTAATCGGGTCTACAAACGGCTGATTTTGAGCGTTACGCCCCTTATTCAGATTGAAACACATAAACACGCTGCCAGTGTCCGGGCCGCCGTTGAATATCGTATATTTGCCGCGTTTTTCCTCTCGTTTCAGCAGCGGAAACACCTCCGGCTGCACGTCCAGAGTATCCAAATCGCCCGATCGAAAATTCAGCAGTTGATTGTCAGTATTTTCGATAATTTGCCAGACAATTTGCTGGATGTAAGGCTGACTGTTACCCTCTGTATCTTTGCGCCAAAAATAGGGATTTCGTTCCAAAACAACGCGCTGGTTGGGAGTATAGCTCAGCATTCGGTATTGGCCGTTACCGACAATTTTTTTGGGGTCAGTATCCGTACCCCAAGCAGACAGGAATTTAGGCTTGCCGTCTGCCTCTGTCTGGGTGGCAGCTTCCTGCAAGATATGAGCTGGTAAAATCGGTATTCCCCCAGCAAATCTAATAAAAGGAGCAAAAGGTTCTGGCACTGAAAATTCAATGCGGCGGCTGTCAATTTTTTTGAGTTTTGGTAATTGACGGCTGATGCCAACTCTCAGATTATCTTTCAAGCCGCTAGGAATTTTTTCATTGAAATAAATCTTTTCATAGCTGAATATAATATCATCAGTTGTCATCGGTTCGCCGTCCGACCATTTCAATCCTTCTCGCAGGGTGAAGACAATCTTTTTGCCATCTTTAGAAACTTCCCAGGATTCAGCTAAACCGGGTTCTAGTTTCGATGTCACCCCGTTTTCGTTGAGCAATCCCTCGTACATATAGCCAAACACGCTGTATGCAGACTGATTTAGCGGGTAGTTAAACGTAGCCGGGCCGCTGGGGGTGGGAACGACGAGTCTGTTTGCTAAGTTAGTCGATCGGGCTGGAGTGCACGCAGACAGAGTTATCGCGGCAATTACCGCCAGTAAAATCAAGAGCGATCGTAGTTTTGAATATAACATCGTAGAATTTTTCATAGCTTTTAAATATACCATTTCCGTCCAACTACGACTGAGATTGCAACCACCCTAGAAAGTCTTCAGTACGCGAAAAATACTTGGTTATCCCTACTTCCCGCAAAGCATCTTGAACTGATGGCAGACCAAATTCCTTTGTATTATTGCTCAAAAATACCTTAACTTGATTAGGTTGTAAGTGTGCATGGTTCAAAATGCAGTTGAGAATTAAATTGTCTGTCGGGTCTTCTTCAATAAAAATTGAATCCAAATTTTCTCGAAGTATTTGCGCTGTTAATTGGATCATTTCTACCTTGGCAACCAACAAATCAAGAGCATTAAAAAGACGTGCATTAATATCATTGAGCAGCCCCTCATTCTCGGTGAGGGCTTCCTCTAAGTGGAAGACAAGAGACTGGGCAGATGGTGAAGTTTTATCTCGCTTTAGCTGACTGATTTGTTTTTGCATTTCACCGAAAAAACGGTTGCGTCGCTTGATCTCGTCTTCTAAAGCTGATAGTGCTTCCATGCAGCAAATATCTGGTATTGCTATGTTGACTGATGTCGGTACACTTAACAACAAGTTGTTAGCATCAGGGTCGCGTCCTGTAGCAATGCTCATCAAAAAGTTAGTCTCGATATATAAAATTGCCACCAATTTCTACTCCTGATTTTGTCGTTCCACCTGCTAGCAGTGGCAGCAAACCGATTTGTTCTATCTGTTCTGACGCAGTTGGAATCTCAGACTTCCAATTATAAGCTAAGTCGCGCAGCCATGCTTCAATCAATCTTGTTAGGTATCGCTTAAATATCCGCTTGTTGTGAAATTCCGGCTCATAATTGCGAAGTATCTCACCAGTGTTTAGAGAACAAACAGGTTCAGATAAATTTACTCCGTCCCATTTGAAAATCAGAATTTGTTCGGTGTCAACAAACATGGCATAAGGAATGAGTGTGCGTTCTTCGGACATTTTTGCCAAGGCAGCTTTCATCCAAGATATCATGCGATCGGTAATCTTCTGCTTGGCTGCTGTTTCTTGAGCTTGAATAATTTTGACTTCAATCAGCACGACTACCCGATCGTCCTTATCGAGAGCGATGATGTCAACGTCGATTGGGGTTTCGATTTTCAAGTTTTCGGCAAGCATAGATTTGACTCCTAAATTAGCGGAAAATTGTCATAACCTGACAACTATTTTAGCATTAACAAAACTACAGCATAGGCTGCAATTCCTTCCTCTCTCCCCACGGGCCCTAACTTTTCGTTGGTAGTAGCTTTGATGGCAACTTGGTCTGGTTTTAATTGTAGGACAGCAGAAAGGCGATCGCACATTTGCTTAATATACGGTTTCAGCTTCGGACGTTCGGCCACAACCACCGAGTCAATATTGCCAATTTCCCAGCCTTTATCTAATATTAACTGATTGACTTGTGCCAGCAACACGAGACTGTCTGCACCTTTCCATTTTGGGTCAGTTGGCGGGAAATACAGGCCGATATCTCCCAAACACAGAGCTCCCAGCATGGCGTCCATAATCGCGTGGGTGAGTACGTCTGCGTCGCTGTGTCCTAATAAGCCTAATTCGTGGGGAATGTGGACGCCACCGAGGATCAAGGGGCGTTCTGGAACTAAGCAGTGAATGTCGTAACCGTTACCGATGCGGATGTTCATGTCATTCAGTTGACAGTTGACAGTTGACAGTTGACAGTTGACTTCGGAGGGGCCACCTTTACCTAGAAGTCCGAGGATTGGAGTAATGAATAATCTGATTTTAATTTTTCCAGATCGGGGTTTGGGCTTTAAACCAATTCTTTTTGGTGAATTTTAGGTGGCTAAAAAGCAGACAGTAGAGTATTATGTCATAGTCTGTGTGGATATGAGTAGGTTTTTTGGGCGACTGACTTGTTTTATGTTTCGGGCGATATTGGAGGAATGCGATCGGCTGTTAAAATTACTACTTTCCCATCTTCCCACACAGCAATAGATTCACCTAATTTGCGGTGTCTTTCAATAGCTGCTGCAACTGCCGCTTTCACTCCAACATTAATCTTTGTAGATAAAAGTTGTCTTGGTTTTGATTGTTTCATTTTATTTTTGAGTTATTTGATTCCAGCTTTCAATATTATAGATTATCTGTTCTTCCTCGATACTCCCTTCTGCTACTAACTGAGCCGTTTCGTGAGAGTTGTCATAGATAATCCAATTGTCGCACAGTGGCAAATACAGAGCTATCAAATTTCGCAGTCCTCTGTCATAGCGGCGGCGGATAACATCTTCTGGGATAGAATGACCGCCACTAGCTACTCGTCGGGCTACTCTTGCTACGGCCAGTTCGGGCGATCGCAACCAAAAGTAAATTAGGTTAATTGTATAATCTTTTGTTTTACAACTTCTGAGAAAAGTTGCAAAGCTACGGGCTGCTAGAGTAGTCTCAAAAGCAAAATCAGTTCCAGAATTAGATAGTGTTTGCAGTCTTTCTAGCATGATTCGTCCGGCGGTAATCGCTACCGACTCGGGATTGAATGGCGAAAGTGCAGCCGCAATCGCGTCTGCATTGACATATTCAAAACAGTCGAGAAAATTGGGCAATAAACTCATTGATGCGGTGGTTTTGCCGGAACCGTTAGCGCCACCAATTATGTAAAGATTCGGCATAAGTTTAGCATAAATTAATCAGGCAGGACTTAGGTTTTGTATGGTGCGTAGCTTGCACCTTATATCATTTTGACAAAAGATTGCTACACAATAAATAAAGTTGTGTTTGTTTGTAAAACTATTGTGGTCAGGTGCGTCGCTCTTAAATGGTCGATATGTAACTAGGAATTGTTCGTGGCGACACACCCTACGACTACTTTAAGCTGCGGTCTATCTATCAATCAAAGATTTATGCAATGCTAGTCTAAGCAACCCGAATCAAATCTGGATAAGCACCCAACAAATCATCGCCCGTCAAACTATCCGTTTCCTGCTGCGGACTCCAAATCACCTCTAAAACCAGCAGATTCTCAGCAGGAGTCGCCGCCGATTTTTCTAACACTGCTTTCAACTTCGCAACATCGCGAATGTCTCCAAACAGCGGTCTGCTATTCTCTGTCCCTATCAAAAACGTGACTGTAATATACTCTCCAGGCTCTTCATCGCCAGCACTAACAGACTGTCTGCTACGGATATCGCCATTCACCATACTCAAAGTTTCCACACTTAATTTGCTGCGTTCTTGCATCGAAATTTGATTGAATATTTGCGTTGCTTTTTCTCGACTTTCGACTATCTGGGAATTCGCACAAACGTGAGTCCACTTTTCTCGATTTCGCAAAACAATCAAAACAGCTTCTTGCAAAAATTCCGCACGTTGATTAGCATTTTTTATGTCAGAACTTAACGTTAGTTCAGTTAGCTGACTGGGAACTTCGCGAGCTTCTGCCAACATGGCAATTTGCAACTTAGTGACCGCAAAAATTTGTTTTTTAGATTCTTTGGCAGGGTGTTGTCGATAATAGTAAATACAGTAAGCAATTAACGCAACGCAACCTCCAGCAACAAACAGCCAAAACACTACAATTTTCCAATCATCATCAGATTCCGAACTCGGAGGGTTATTCGAGTTATTGTCAGTGGTAATTGGTGCTGGTGCATTGACTGCTGGTTGTTGCTCTGAACCGATATTTGGCTGACTGTTATCTGGATTGTCTGAAGTTGGCGAATTGGGATCGCTGTCGCCCGAATTATTATTAGTGGTAACTGGTGCTGGATTGACGGCTGGTTGTTGATTTGAATCTGTGTTTTGCTGACTGTTACCGGAATTATAAGGAACTACATAACTCGGCCCTGAATTATAGGTGCGCTGCTGGATAATTACAGTTCTGTTATTGCTAGATTGTGGCGGAATCGGAGGGTTAGGTGCGGCGACAGGTGCAGGTGCGGCGGGCTTGTCAAAAGAGCCGCTGCGAACTCTTCCCCCAGTGTTGCTGCTGTTGCTGGGGCGGCTGGGATTGGAACTAGCAGCACTATTCGATCTGCTGTTACTGGAACTAGAAGAACTAGAAGAATTAGGTGAGGTATTGCTAGGACGGCTGGAACTGGAAGAAGAACTAGAAGAAGAACTAGAAGAACTCGATCGCCCGCCACTACTTCCTCCACTGCTGCCGCCGCTGCTTCTTGCCAAAGCTTCCTGGTTAATATTTAACCATTTGCCACCGCTGCTGGGAGTTAAATTTACAGTAACTTCACCGGCGAGCAAAAAGCCGATCGCCCAACAGCACAAAAGTTGATTTTTTAGCATAAATTCTCTGGGAAAAAATCCAGTGTTAAATCAAGAACGTCAACAGCCCACAGCCCACAGCCTACAGTTAATTAATCCGGGCGTTGCTGAATCAGGGTATGAGACGAGAAAAAATGCGAGATTGGAGCCGAAAATGATTTCTGGGATTTTGATTGGGAATTGGAACATCTCCAAA
>NZ_JAEQCX010000005.1:0-1508 GCF_020738035.1 Microcoleus sp. PH2017_28_MFU_U_A | reverse complement strand
CTGTAGTTTAGACTAAAAAATGAGCCCAGCTAAAAGTAGTCACCTTTGAATCTCCGGCAAGCTGTTACTCAAAAACTCAAGAGGTATCAGATTAAATAACTAATCTTGAAGACTTTTTACGTCGAGAAACCCGTTTTTTGACAGTGGGATATCGCGGTGCTATCGTCCGTACCCTTCCTTTTTCCCAGCCGGGGGATTTTCCCCTATGTTTAGGCAATTTTGTGGGAGTACCAATGTCAACTAAAAGCGAAAACATTGATTGAGCAACACGTCCAGGGGTAAAATTAATGGTAGCAGATTGCCTGCAGTAAGACATTCTCAACGACTAAATCCCTAGCTAGCCAGAGTTGCCAACTCATCAATGGCATTAAATCACTCCAACGCTCGGATTGTTCGGGAGTTCTCAGATTAGGCAATGTCCAATGCAATCGTTGCTTGGCAAACCGATACCAATGATCCACTCCAAAACGTCGTAAATATTTGAACCAGACTGTTTCCAAAGGTAGAGTCCGTTCTCCCACCCAAACCAGCCACAAGGGTGGAAACGGCTGACCGTTTGACATGGGCTTCATTCTTTCCACCAGGATTAAATTGACTTTTTGTCCAGGGGCGCGATAAAAATGCAAGTCAAGCCATTGTTTGACTCGGACTTTTCCCAAATCTGGATGTTCGTCAATTTCAATCTCTGTATCAGCTTCGAGCCATGTAGTTGGGTCGCCCAGTCTCATTTTTTGCCCGTGTTTGGGTGGTCTACCGCGACCACTATAGGCTGGTGGTGCTGACCATAAGCAGGCATTTTTTCGGACTCTCATTAAACAATCAGCAGGGATGTCCGCTTCTGTTAGCGCCAGTACCCAGCTTGCATTCCCATATTCTCGATCTAAAACTGCTAAAACTGGATTGACGCTATGTTCACAGACAAGTTTGAGTTGGGAAGCTGCTTGAAGTATGGGTGAAGACCCACTACTAATTCTTTCATGGAGTAGGGGTAATGCCCAACTTCCGATTGCTTCAGGTATCCACGCAATCGTACTGTATCCCTGACCCACAATTACACCCCTTTGATATTCATGGGTTCTATCTTGTAACGTTTTGGCATCTCGTCTGCCCCATGCAGTGTGGTCGATTGCTACTAATATATGTTCCGTTGGGGCTGCTTCTTTCTGTAATTGCTCCAGATAGAGCAGCATCAGTTTTTTTCGGTCTGGTCTACAGTCTTGTAAGGCTTCATAGACGCGCTTGCCATTGACGAAGAGAATAATGGATTTAGTGAAAATTCTGCTAAACACGACGCATTTTTTGTTGTCATCACTGCATCCATCAGCTCGAATGTCGCATCTTTTGCTTTCACTAATAAATCGTATGCTGCTTGACGAAAGTCCTTTAATCGTTCACTGTTCATTTAAGGAGTGGATAGGTTTTCTTTTTCACCCTCATTCTCTCCTAGCGCGGTGGCTCTAGTTCTTCTTTTGCCACCGTTCTCATCTTTGGTTAGTCTAAACTACAGT